>CAZXDS010000001.1:0-4586 GCA_964639525.1 uncultured Melioribacteraceae bacterium
AAACGACTGTGGAGTCTTTATAGGTAAAAAAATGGGGGACAAAAGTAAGAGCAAACTTTTGAATAAGTTTGGAATTGAAACCATACTTACCGAAGAAAAAGACAGTGAACTTTTTATAAAAAAACATCTTCAATCTGCATCTCAAGGAAACGAAAAATGAAATTATTGATAATTTATACTGATGAATTCAACTATAAAACAACCGAAAAAGGTTTGGAAACAGCCTCTGAAAAAAATGAGAAAAAGACATTTACCAATACACTTGTCGGTTTTATTCATTTCGAGGGGAAAGACGAAGAAAATCTTTCAGCCGTAGAAACAAAAATGATAAAACAATTAAAATGGGCTGCACGAAAAAACGAGACTCAAAACATAATTCTACACTCGTTTGCTCATCTTTCCGAAGATAAAGGTTCACCGGAAAAAGCTAAATCTTTATTTGATAACGCTGAGAAAAGGTTAACCGAGTCAGGATATAACGTTTCTCAAACACCATTTGGATATTTTTTAGACCTCAATGTATCTGCTCCGGGCAGATCTTTGGCGAGAATTTTTAAGAATATCTGATCAATTATTGATGCCGTCTAATATTAATCAAAATAGAAACTACTTTTCTTTTTTATGGCATGCGTTTTGGCTTGCCTTAGCAAATACATTTGCCGATAGAAATACAGTACTTCCGGGACTTATAATATTTGTTGGCGGTACACAAACTGAAGTTGGGATTTTAACCGCTATAACAGTAGGAATTCCGATAGCCTCACAATTATTCTTTGCAGGGTATTTAAGTCAGAAAAAACTAAAAAAATCTTTTCTGTTACTTGGAATTTACTTGCGTGTAATCACTCTTGCAGGAATTGCATTTACCTTATTAAATGTTAATTCCCTTAACCCGACATTGATTATACTATTTGTTTTTACTTGGATGTTCATATTTTCTATCAGCGGGGCATTTGCCGGAGTTTCTTATACAGATATTCTCGGAAAAAGTGTTGAGGGCGAGTCGAGGAAAAAATTCTTTATTGTCCGACAAATTCTTAGCAGTATAGGAATCATAATCTCTGCATTAATTGTACGCTCCTTGTTAAAACAATATGAATATCCGCAAAATTATATTTTGATGTTTTTTGCAGCAGCATTTTTACTTTTCATTGCTTCATTCGGGTTTGTTTCAATTAAAGAACGCCCGACAAAAAAAATATTAACTGCAAATAAGATATCGGAAATATTAAAATCTATTCCCTACATTATGAAACACGATAAAAATTTGCGTGTGTTCATAATAATTATAAATCTGATTAGTTTTTCATTAACATTACTTCCTTTTTATATCGGCTTGGCAAAAGAACAATTCGGTTTAACCAAATTATTGGTCGGAAATTATCTGTTGATACAAATGATTGGGATGTTGGTTTCAAATGTAATCTGGTCAAAAATCGTAAAAAAATTCGGGTTTAAGGGAGTATTAAAAAGTTCAATTATTATACAAGCTTCTCTCCCGATTTTAGCTGTTATTTTCGCTTTCAATTTTTCACAATTAATATTCGGCATTGTATTTCTAATAAGCGGTTTTGGATTAAGTGCACAAAAAATTACAAATGGTATTTTGTTAGAAATATCCAATGAAACGAACAGATCGCTTTATACGGGAATATTCGGCGCATTCAGTTTAACGATAATGATTTTCCCACTTGTTTCCGGAGTGTTGATAATGCAGCTCGGCTACATTCCAATATTTATTTTCGCCAGTCTTGTCGCAGTGTTATCATTTTTCTATTTACCCCAATTAAATTGTTTACATTCGGTTAATTCCAATTACTGAAAACTCCTAAGGAATAATTAGATTTTCCAAGTATTATTATTAAATTGTTTATTAATTAAAATAATTGTATTCAAATAAATAGTTTATGCTAAAAACTATTTATGGACTGAAACGTCCAATATTATTAGATAAATATTTTCTTTAACCTAAAAGGGATACAAATGAAAAATAAATTTAGCCGGTTTTCAATATTATTATTTTCATTCATCATTTTACAAAGCAACATTAGTTTCTCACAAAATTCGGATATGTATATCCCGCCTTCAATTCATAAAATATATGAGGGCAACACTCGTAGTTGGGATGGAAAACCTGGAAGTGATTATTGGATAAACAAAGCTGAATACAATCTTAAAGCCGAAATAAATATTGATTCTTCGATACTCTACGGACAGGGAGAAGTGAATTATTATAATAACAGCCCCGATACTTTAAAAATGTTGGTTATACAGCTATTCCAAAATAGATTTAAAAAGGGAAGTCAAAAAGATAACAAAATGAATCCCGCAGCATTCACTGATGGAATTGTAATTACAAAATTTTCCGTTGGAGATTCAGTAATTGATTTAACTGATCACAAATATTATTTCTCTTCTACAAATTTATTTTTGCGTCTGCCAAACCCAATGGCACCAAATAGCAACATAAAACTAAGCTACAAATATCATTTCAAAATTCAGGAAGTAAGTCCGGGGAGAATGGGAAAATATGCTGACGGTGTTTATGACGTAGCATATTGGTATCCTAAAATTGCCGTTTATGATGATGTTCACGGTTGGGATACAGAAGAATATGCAGGTTCTTTGGAATTTTACAGCGATTTTTCAGATTATAATTTTGAAATTACCGTGCCAGCAAATTATACGGTTTGGGCTGCCGGAGATTTAGAAAATCCCGATAAAGTACTGCCTCAAAAAATTGCAGAACGTTATCTAAAAGCATCCCGTTCCGACAAGGTTGTAAGAATAATCACTGCCGAAGATTATAAAGACGGATTATTTTCAGATACACAGAATAAAAAGACTTGGAAATTTACTGCTAAAAATGTTGCTGATGTTTCATTTGCATTGAGCGACCATTATTTGTGGGACGGCGTTAGTGTTATTGTTGATGATAATACAGGGCGAAGAACATTCGCACAAGCAGCTTATCCCGATAGTACTGTAAATTGGGAGAGAGGTGCTGAAATAACTGCAGCATCGGTTTCTTACCTTTCGCATAAAATGCCAGGTGTTCCATACCCGTATTCGCACATGACTTCATTTTGTAACGGAAGACGCGGCGGCGGAATGGAAAATCCAATGATGGCTAACGATGGTGCTCCTAAAAGATTTTCCAGTTTTGTTAGTTTGCTTATGCACGAAATTTCTCACACTTATTTTCCATTTTACATGGGAACAAATGAACGAAATTATGCTTGGATGGACGAAGGCTGGGCTTCTTATTTCCCAACAAACATGGTTCCAAAATTCGATTCTACATACAGTCATTACAAAGTAAATTTCCGCCGCGCAAAAATGATGTTCGGCTCCGAAGCTAATGTTCCCCTTATGGTGCCAACCAAATATTTAAGAGGCGGTTCACTTTATTTTAATGCTTATCGACACGCTTATGCTGCTTATAGTAGTTTACATGATTTACTTGGAGACAAACTTTTCAAAAAAGTAATGAAGACATACATTAAACGTTGGAATGGAAAACACCCAATTCCATACGATTTCTTTTTTACCATTAATGATGTAACCGGAAAAGATTATACGTGGTTTATTAACAAGTGGTTTTTCGACTTTGGCTATTGTGATTTAGCTTTGGAGAAAGCTGATGATAATCTGATTGTTAAAAATTTAGGGAATTTGCCTGTAAAAGTAGATTTACAAATTAATTATTCTGATGGCACTTCTGAAATTATTCATAAATCACCTGCTGTTTGGGAAAACGGAGATAACCAGTTTTCTATTAAGCTTGGTGATAAAAATTTAACAAATGCTAAAATATTATTCGATGAAATCCCCGATATAAATCATGATAATAATATCATAACATCCAAGTAATTTCTACTAACTAAAAAAAGCGTAAATTATGTTTTACGCTTTTTTTAATGAGGATATAAACCTGAATAATTTTATTTTTAAACTATCTCGAATTTAACATTAGTTAATGCTTCCGAAACACTCCACAATTTTTTCGCGATATTTTCATCATGTGATAGTTTGTTGGATTCAACTTTAACAGGATAACCTCTCCATTCCTTCCAGCCATTTGGTCCAAAATAATCTCCATTTACAACAGTTTCATCAAACGCAGCTCGCAATGTAGGCAAAGTGCCCTGTTCGGGAAGCATGGCAAAAAATTTATTTAAAAATGAAAATAATCCGCTATTTCTCTGTAATTCGGTAGCCGTCCAACCCGGATGTGCAGCGGTAACTTTAACATTTAAACCGACTTTTTCAATTCTCCGTTTCAATTCATAAGTAAAATATAAATTTGCTATTTTACTATCTCCATAAGATTTCCAGCTTTTATATTTACGTTTTTCCCAATTAAGATCGTCAAAATTTAAGTTCCCGTAATTATGAGCAGCACTGCTCAAGTTTACAATTCGAGAACCTGCAGTTTTAGTCAGCATATCAAATAGAAGAGATGTTAAAGCAAAATGTCCAAGATGATTCGTTCCGAACTGGAGTTCAAAACCATCTTTCGTTTTTGAATATGGCGGAATCATAACACCGGCATTATTTATCAGTAAATTTAATCGATCAAATTG
>CAZXDS010000001.1:4686-38068 GCA_964639525.1 uncultured Melioribacteraceae bacterium
ATGGCGGAATCATAACACCGGCATTATTTATCAGTAAATTTAATCGATCAAATTGAGAGTGAAATTTTTCAGAAAACATTTTCACTGATTCTAAATCTGCCAAATCTAATCTCATCAAATGAATATCGGCGTTTTTATTTTGTTCTTTTATCATTTTTGCAGCGTTATTTCCTTTCTCCATATTTCTAACTGCAAGGATTACTGTTGCATTTTTGTTTGCTATAACTTGAGCTGCTTCAAATCCAATACCGCTGCTTGAGCCGGTAACAATCACAATCTTTCCTTTTTGGTCTTTGATTAAATCGCTTGTCCAATTTTTCATATCTTCTCCATTATTTCTTTTTTATTCCACCATTCTTCATTCGGAAGAAAGCTATTGTAAATTATTGTTTCACCTACAACCGGAAGGACAATTTTAACTCCTTTTATGTCTGCTGATTGTTTTGCCAGTTTCATTGGAGCATCCCAAGAATGTAAAGAAAGATTAAAAGTGCCGCAATGAATTGGATGATAATATTCAGTTTTCAAATCAATGCTCGCCTGCACACTTTCTTCGGGAAACATATGAATATCGTGCCATGTTTTATTGTAAGCCCCAGTTTCTACAAATGCAATATTGAAAGGGCCATATTCATTTCCAATTAATTTAAAACCATTAAAATAGCCCGAATCTCCGCTAAAATATATTTTATGATTTTGTGATTCTATCACAAACGATTCCCACAAAGTTTTATTTCTGTCAAATATTCCTCTCCCCGAAAAATGCTGTGTGGGCGTTGCCGTTATCTTTAAATATTTATCAAAATTGCAACTTTCCCACCAATTGAGTTCAATAATTTTATTATTAGGAATTCCCCATTTTACCAATTGCTTTTTAACTCCAATTGGTACTATAAATTGCTTTGCCCTATTTTTTAAAAATATTATTGAAAATTTATTTAGATGATCATAATGATTATGCGAAATTAATACGACATCAACATTCTTAATTTTATAAATATCTAATGGAATTTTTCCATTGAATCTTCTCGGTCCAAATATCTTTGTTATGCTCTTTTCAAAAACCGGATCGGTCAATATTTTATATCCGTCTATGTTTATCATCAAAGATGAATGCCCTAACCAAGTTGAGGTTAGTCTGTTTCCACCACTACGGTTAAAAAATGAAATGTCAACTTCTTTGTGCGGTAATTCATACTTTGGGCGCCGGTTGTTGGAAAAGAATATAAAATCTCCTATTGTACGAAAAGACTCAATAATTCCGGGTTGTTTCCATTCAACTTCATTGTGAAATTTTTCATTAATATAGTGATTGTTATCTTCCCGATTCATTTTTTTAGTGTTACAAAAATTTTTGATGACGAAATAAATGCTTTCCCATTTATTATCAAGTTAAAAGATAATAAAATTACATATTGCGTATGATTATTAATGCAGTTTTTTTCTTTTATTAAAATAACTGATTAACGCTTTGTCAAAAGGCTTATCGGTTTCAATCAAATTATATTCCATACCATAATTGAGACAGCCGGTTTTAATTTTTGCAAGATATTCGTTAAAAGCAGATTGGTAGCTAGCTTTTATCTGATGCGGTTGTGTAATTATTTCCTCTCCTGTTTCCATATCAACAAAATTAGCATCTTTATTAAACGCAAAACTTCTCTCAATCGGATCTAAAATTTGAAACACAATTACTTCATTTTTTTTATAATAAAACTGTTTGAGTGAAGAAATAATTTTATCAGGGTCATCCAATAAATCGGAAATTATAATAACCAAGCCTCTCTTTTTGATTTTTTGTGCTGTGGCAGTTAATGGTCTTGACGTTTCCGTTTTATTTGCAGGACTTATACTTGCTAATTGCCTGAGTAACGTCCTCATATAAATTCGGTTAGCTTTTGGAGGGAAATATTTATCAATTTTATCGGAAAAAAGAACGAGTCCGGCAGCATCCTGCTGCTGTTGCATAATATAAAGTAAACTTGAGGCAAGTGTAACGGCATATTCCATTTTGGAAACGGAGCCCTTGTTTTTAAATTGCATAGACTTGCTTGTGTCAACACAAATATGAGAAATAAGATTTGTTTCTTCTTCAAATTGTTTTATAAAATACTTCTCGGTTTTACCAAAAACATTCCAATCTATATTTCTTATCGAATCGCCTTGAATATACGGACGGTACTGACTGAATTCGACACTGAACCCATGATACGGACTTTTATGAAGTCCAACCTTAAATCCCTCAACCACAAGCTTTGCTTTTAGTTCAAGAGATTTAATTTTTGCAATAACAGCCGGATCTAAATAGTTTTTCTGTGTCGAGTTATTCAGAATCACTTTCTTTTTTTCTTTCCGGCTCTTTTCAAAATATCTTCCGGAGATATTCCGAGAGTTTTTAATTCGGTTCTTGCCGATTCCGCCAATTCATGATTTGGATAAGATTTTATAAACAAGTTGTAAGTTGCTTTTGCTGCTTTATAATCATTCAATTCATTTGCCTCAAGAAAACCCGCCATAAAAAGAGCCTGCGGTGCATCATGAAAATTTTTATCACGGTTAAAAACCTTTTTATAGAAATCCACAGCAGTTCTGTATGATTCATCAACAGGAATTTCTTTAAGAACCTTACCATGATATAATTTACCAAGTTCAAAATATGTAGCGGTAAGAAGTTTGCTGTTTGGATAATTTTGAGTCAGTAATTCAAAATCTCTTAAAGCATTCATATAGCTTTTAATATCTATTTCTAATTTTGCAATTCTAAACATTGAAGAATCCGCAACAGTACTTTTGGGAAATTGCGTAATAATCTTTTGATACTCAGCCATTGCCTCTTTCATCTGACCTTTCTTTTCTAACATTTTTGCAGAAGTGTAAAAATCTTTATCATTTTGTGAACTACAAGAAAATAATAACGCTGAAACCAATAATAAAATCCAATATTTCTTCATAATTGATAAATCTCCTAATTGAAAAATCAAAAAAATTAAGTTTTAAATATACTTAGTATTTGATAATGAAAAAATAGAATCGATTGGAAAAATAATTTATTTCTCTCTGAGAAATTAACTATAAATCAATCTTTCCTTCTTTTTATTATTCATTAATTTTTTGTGATTTTTTGACGAGGGAGAAAAGTCCAAGATTGTTCCATTATTTCCAAAAGATGCTTTCGGGTAAAAATTATTATCAGCAATTTCCGCATAGGAAAAAATATTCTTATCATGCATAATTAAACGTGCGGCAGCAACAACACGCCTTGTAGAACCGATAATTAAATTCATATTTTCAGAAGAATTTGAGAAAGCTGTGTATGGAGTTATTATTAAAGATTCAATATTTGTATTTTTTAGCATTAAAAGAATTTTGGCAATTTCTTTCGTTTGCTGATTTGGAACGCCGACAATTAATTCGACACTGACTTTTATTTTTTTCTTCTGAAATTCTGAAAATTTAATAATATCTTCCTCATTTTTAATATTATCCAAATTGATATATTTATCATTTAACCCGTAAATAAAAAGATAATTATCAGCACCTGCAATTGCCCACGAAATATATTCTTCCTTTTTTCTTTCGCACAAAGCCAGCGTAACATTTATATCAGTTTCTGTTTTTATCACATAAATTATGTGAGAAATCATATCCGTGTTGAAAAAGTTATCAACACCGGATTTAAGAATAATTGATTTAATTCCGTGAGAAGATATTTTTTTGGATATATTTATAATTGCTTCAACATCAAAGCGGTATCTTTCAATATTAGTATTGTTTGAATTGCAGAAACAATAATTACAGTTTTGGTTACAATAATTAGAGATACAAACTTTAGCTTTTAACAGATTTTTTTTTCTAAAATATTTGCCGGTTAATTGTTTTACATACTCGAATAAAAAATTATCATCTGCACTACTTTTTGCAGAGAGTAAATATTCAACATCACTCTCGCTAATATTCTGCGAATCAAAAATGAGAGATTCTATTTTTTTACTTGGATTGCTCAACTAATTCGTACCAATTGTGAAGTATTTTACCCTTTACACTGTAAAAATTATGCCAAATAAAAATGTTTGTATGATATACTGGAACGATAGTGGTTTTTCACATCACAAGGACTCTGCGAGGAATCTGCGATCGGAAATTATCCGGCAGATGCCGGACTGAATGAATGTATAACACACTCTAACTTGCTTTTCGTTCCGAAAAGCAACTAAGATTGTGTATATTAAAAACCCAACCATTTAATAGCATTTTTGCTTTATAATTCTTAAAATGTGGAAAAAATCAAAAATTTTCTCGAAATGTGAATTTAATTGAGCCATTTTTAACAATAATATCGAAGAATATTGAGCCAATTTTTCACTTTTAAATTGTTGTAAACTGTTTTATATTAAATTATTCATATTTTCTATTAATCATCAATCAAATTGAAAAGAACTTTTTCGCTCATACTATTTTTTTTACTGTTTTTAAGCTCTATTTCCTTAGCCCAAAAAATATCAATTCCGTCATTATCTCTCACCGGTGTAGATTTTAATATTAAAGCAACTTCCATTCCCGATAGTATTAGTGAAATTCCCATTAAATTTATAAACAAATATCGCTCATTTGATTTTGTATTACACAAGAACCGTAAGACTGTTGATACAACTCTTTCGATAAATAATGCCGGAAATTACAAAGTAATTCTTCCGGCAAGCAATGAAACAATCTCCGAAGTACGAGTTATTCCGGGCTGGTTAAGTATTATTCCTCCGCTAATTGCAATATTGCTTGCTTTAATTATCAGGCATGTTCTCGTTTCCCTCGCAGCCGGAATTTATATCGGTGCGATATTTTTATATGATTTTAATCCGGTTATTGCATTTTTAAGATTTGCCGATACGATTGTTATAAAATCGCTAACAAATCCCGACCACATGTTTATTATCACCTTTACATTATTGATTGGCGGAGTTGTAGGCGTAATTTCGAGTAACGGCGGAACAACAGGGTTAGCGAAGGTCATTACCAAATATGCAAAAAGTGCAAAATCCGGTATGATTGCAAGCTGGGTAATGGGAATAGCAATATTTTTTGATGATTATGCCAACTCGCTTATCATCGGAAATATGATGAGACCAATTACTGATAAGCTGCGCATATCTCGTGAGAAACTTGCTTACATTGTTGATTCAACTGCCGCACCAATTGCGAGCATTGTTATAATAAGTACGTGGATTGGTTACGAACTCGGACTAATTGGCGAGGGATTGCGAAGTATCGGTTCAACAGAAAATGCCTATGATGTTTTTCTCAAAACAATTCCATACCGTTTTTATCCTATTGCAGCTTTGTTTTTTGTCTTTATCGTTTCCTATTTTCAGCGCGATTTCGGACCTATGTTTAAAGCTGAAAAACGAGCACGGGAAACAGGGAAACTTACCGGAGGTGATGAACCGATTAAGAAAATAGAAATGGACAACAGCCAAATAAATATTAAGAAAAACTCTAAATGGTTTAACGGAGCAATTCCTATTTTAATAATATTATTAGGAACTATTGCCGGACTGATTTACACAGGTGTAAATGCAATAAAAGAAATCGGGAGTTTGGATTTTTCCGTCCGTAATATAATCAGTAATTCAAATTCATACTCAGCTTTATTGTGGTCAAGTTTTGCTGCCGGTATTGTAGCAATTATTATGTCAATTTGGGAAAAACTTCTTTCCTTAACAAAAGCAATGGATGCATGGTTTAAAGGAATTCAATCGATGTTTTTTGCAGCTTTAATTTTAGTTTTTGCCTGGGGTATTAGTTCTATTACCAACGAGTTAAAAACAGCCGATTATTTGATTTCAATTTTAAGTAATTCAATTGACCCGCGATATTTGCCGGTTCTTGTTTTTCTTGTTTGTGCATTAATTAGTTTTGCGACCGGAACAAGTTGGGGAACTATGGCTATCGTTATGCCTATTGTAATTCCTCTTGCGCATAAGATTTCTGTAATATTTGGTTTGTCAACAGTTGATTCAACATTAATAATTCATGGTGTAATCAGTTCTGTACTAACCGGCTCTGTATTTGGGGATCATTGTTCACCGATTGCCGATACGACAATTTTGAGTTCCCTGGCATCAAGCTGTAATCACATTGACCACGTTCGTACACAATTGCCGTATGCAATTCTTGTTGCCGTTGTCTGCATGATGCTTGGTGATTTACCGACTGCTTTCGGCTTAAATCCTTACATTGCAATAATTGCAATATTAACAGTTCTAACTTTAATCCTTTATTTCTTCGGCAAAAAAGTTCCTGAATTTGTGGAACTCTAACAGGTTTTAGTCTTAATCAATAGCGGTTACAATTTGTTTTTCTTACTGTACAAAATAGATAACAAAAGGAGTAGGTGAAAATGAAAGAAGAAACACAAGTAAACTTACATAACCCAAAATCATTCTGCCTGTACTTAATTTTTCGTGAAACGCTACCGGCGGATGCTTTACCTTAATTACAAAAAATAAAATTAACGCCCAAAATAACCAGCCCGACCAACCGAATTCAATATTCAAACCAATTATTGCATCTATCAAACCAATAATACCAAGAAATGTAATTATAATAAGAACAACGCTTGCAATTCGTTCGTGCCACTTAAATCCGAACATACTGTAAACAACGTGTCCGCCATCTAATTGCCCGACAGGCAGCATATTCATTGCAGTTACGAATAAACCGAACCAACCGACACACAAATATGGATAATGGTAAATTTCCGACATCGGCGGAACAAATTGAGCGGGTGATGTAAGCAAATCTTTTAAAAACGAAAACAACAATGTATTGCCAAACTCAAAAATCATTCCGTTACTATTATATTCATGCGAAAAAAAATCAGGATGAATTGATAAAATGTATTCCGGTCCGGGAAGATGTGTGAAACCATAAATAAGTAAAATTAAGCAAGCAATAAATCCTGCAATCGGTCCGGCGACACCAATATCAAACATTACTTTGTTATTTGGAATTGGAGATTTAATTTTGATTACCGCTCCCATAGTGCCGAAATTGAACATACCCGGAATCGGGGGAAACGGAATATAATAAGGAAGCGTAGTTTTAACCTTATGATAAACCGCTGCGAAATAATGTCCGAATTCGTGTGCCGATAGAAAGAAGAGAATTCCCAAAGTATATGGCAGTGCCTTTACCAAATCGGTAATTTCGTACGGGCCCATTGTTCCGGTTGTCCATTCCATTCCAGCAATTAAAAGCGTAATAAATGTTATTACAAAAAGTGCTATATGTGTCCAAATTTTATTCAATATTTTTCTTTTTAAGTTTTTGTTTTATAAATTTAAAATATCCATACTTGAACTTTGATGCTAAACTTGCGATGGAATATAAATTTGTCGGAAATACAAAAGACGGCTCAAAGTAACAGTTTACGGTACAACCTTCACAAAAATCAAACGTCCCTTCCATCTTTTTATAATACAGATACTCCTCAGTTCGCTGTAATTCCCTAATACTTGTTGTAATTGGAATTGATTCTTTTTCAAAATGATAACATGGCAAAATTACTTCATTTTTCGGTGAAATTACAATAACACGGGAAACCGCTTTGCAACTCGGGTTATTAATATCATTACCGCCATCTCTGCGTAACTTAATAAAACCACCGTTGATGTAAACGTTTTGTTTTCCTTCCACAAACTTTTCAATATAGTCCAAAGCTTCAAGCGATAATCCGGGATTTCCGAAGTATGAAAACACAGGATTTACAATCAGCATTAAATCATACTTTGATGCAATATCGTGCATTCTCGGTAAATCTTGATATGATTCATTTGTTACCGTAAAAAGAATATCAGGGAATTCTCCGATTGACTTTGCAATTTTTATGCTCTCAAAAACTTTACCGTAGCAATTAACTTTCCTGATTTTATTGTGTGTTTCTTCATCCGGAGAATCCAAAGAAAAATGGAGTAAATTTACTTTCCCTGCAAGCCGATCGGCAAACTTGGGATAAAGCAAAGTATTTGTCGTAATGCTCGTTTGCATTTTTTTACTTTGTGCAAATTTCGCCATTAAATCAATAACGGGATTTAACAAAGGTTCACCACCTGTTAAGTCAATGAACTTAACACCAAGTTCACTTATTTCCGAAACATTTTTTTTAAAATCATCAAGTGATGCGTGCGGAACATCCGCAAAATTGGAATGCTCGGCAAAGTGGCAAAATTCGCAATAAGCGTTGCATCGATAAGTAACATAATAATTACACAGTAACAGCATCAGTATTTTCTACCCTTCCATTTAATTGTGCGTGTGAACAATAAGGTAATCGGTAAGAAGACAACATAAAAAATGTAATAAAATTCAAATGAAATAAAATTCTTCAATTTTAACTCCACACCCATTTTTTCATGAATCGGATAAAGGAAAAAATAATCGGCAATGAATTTGAAGAATACAAGATACAAAGCATTCATTGAAAAAAAGAACGGAGTAAGAATAATCCCAATATGACTGAGGAATGCGGAAGTCATTACAGCAAATCCTACAATATCGCTATCCAAACCGCCAACACCCCAGCGTTTTTTCTGCCAATAGAGTGTTTGCACATTTTCACAAGGCTGCGATGTTATCAGCGCACCTTTATCAATAGGATAAATAATTTTATATTTTTTCAGCTTGTGCATTGATATAAGCATTTGAAAATCTTCCGTTACCGAAAAAGGGATATTCTCGTAACCGCCTATTTCTTCGTAAACAGATCGGCGATACGACATATTATTTCCGATGCAGCTTAAAGGCTTGCCGAGATTAATTGTACCGCTTGCAACAGTGAGCAAATACATAAAATCAACAGACTGCATTCCGGAAAATATTCCTGAATCATGTTGATTTGTAAATCCGCAAACGAGAGCAACATCTTTTTTATAATACGAGCAAATTGTTTCCGCCCAAGTCTCCGAAACAGCACAATCCGCATCAGTTGTTAAAATAATTTCACTTGACGAAATTTTCACAGCGTTTGCAATTGCGTTTGCCTTCCCTTTAACTTGTCCAATTTGTTCGGTGGGAATAATCGTTTTGAACTTCGGCTTGTCTTTTATAAAATCTAAAATTATCTGTTCCGTTTTGTCAGTTGAATTATCATTTACAATAATTATATCCAATTTGTTTGCGGGGTATTTCAAATTGTTTAAAGATTCCAAACAGCGTAATATGTTTTTTTCTTCATTTCGGGCAGCTACAATTACAGTTGCAGTTGGTAAATTTTCTCTTTTAATTTTGCCGAATGTTTTTTTTGCACCCACAGCAAAAACAACAAGCATAACAAAGTAAAGCGATACAACGATTATAAAAACTATGTCAAACATTCCGCAGGAACTCCAAATTTAAATCCTTTCTCATCTGCCGTATCAAAAATAATGTTTAATGAATCTGTAATTATTTGTTTATTCTTATTGCTATCGTGTAGAACAACTATTGAATTATTCTGCAGATAATTTGTAACACCAAATTTAACAATATTCAAATCATTTTTATAATCGCGAGTTAACAGGTTCCACATTACGTTCTTCATATTTGTTTTTTTTAATGCTTTGGGCAAAGTAAAATCAAATTGCCCGTGAGGTGGACGAAAATACTCAACCTTTTGTTCAAACTTTTCCTCAATTGAAGAATTAAACTTAGTCAGATTTTCAATAATTTTACACTCACTTAAACCCCAAATTCTTTGATGTGAAAAAGTATGATTACCGATTGTGTGTCCTTCTTTAATCACATCATTGACAAGACTCCCATACTTCACAACATTTTCACCGACAAAGAAAAAGACAGCTTTGATATTTCGCAACGACAATTGTTTCAGAATAATTTCTGTTGTTTCCGGATTTGGTCCGTCATCAAAAGTTAGTAATATTTGATTATTTACTGTTGCCCACAAAAATTGAGGAAACATTTTTTTTACCAATTTCGGGGCGGTATAAATACATTTCATTATCTTGCCACTTCCCTATTTTTCCAAGAATAATTTCCGAATAAACCGGCAACAGCCGAAATTACTATATAAGGCACATGAATAATTTCTGCAATAAAAAACAGTTTCAAATTTAATTTATTAAATAAATTATTTTTCCCATAGTACATAATTCTAAATTCCAAAATTATTTTACACAAAAATTCAAATAGAAAAAGTATTCCAATATACTTATTCACGAATATTGATAATAATGGCATTGCCAATAGATTTAAGTAAAACAAAAATATTGCTGACAATTTCACAATTAGTAATTTACTGTTGTAAAACAAACTTTTACTTGCCCAACGTTTTCGCTGTTGGTAGAATTTATTGATATTTTTGTTTGCTTCAGTTACAACTATTGCATTTTTGCCGAATGCAAACTTTATTTTATATTTTCCAAGTGCTGAAATTTTCTGCATTAACAATTCATCATCACCCGATGTTAAGTTCATCGTGTCATCGTAACCGCCGACTTCGTGGAAAACATTTTTGCGAAATGAAAGATTGGCTGCATTGCAGATTATCGGGCTATCGAAACCAATTAAACCTGCTCCCGTTAAAATCAATCCGGCAAATTCCAACTTTTGTAAATTGCCGAATAAAGTATCATTTGTGCTAAATTCAACCGGACCTGAAATAAATGCCACATCATTTTCATAATACGAAATTAGTGTTTCCAACCAATTGTTTCCGTGCAGACAGTCGGCATCGGTTGTAACAATTATTTCCCCGTTTGATTCTTCTATTCCAAGTTTAACAGCTTGCTTTTTGTATGCATTATTAATTTTACTGTTTTTTAATTTTAATATCCTGATGTTGCTTCCAATTGCACTCTTCTTCAATTTTTCAAACGAATCATCAGTTGAGTTGTCATCAACAAAAATTATTTCGTATTTATCATGCGGGTAAGTTTGTTGTTCTAAGCTATGGTAACAATTCAGAATATTTTCCGATTCATTTCTAAAAGGAATAATAATTGAAACTTGCTTAAACTCACCTCTACTTTTTGGTTTGGTGTTAACAACATACAATCCCTTAATAATCTTATAAAGGAAAAGGGAATAGAACAGAGAAAGCAGAAACGATATTATTGCAAAATAAATCATTTACTCTTTGCCGTAAATAAAGAAAGTCCAATCAGGGAAGGAATAATTAAATTGATAATAAATAAAATTAATGCAGCATTAAAAGCTGCAGCTTCCGCAATGCCGAAATAACTGCCAAAATATACTGACGCCGCTTCACGGATTCCAATTTCACCAAAAGTAATCGGCGGAAGAATTGTTTTTGTAAACAGCACAATTATCACAAACCACAAATAATTAAGCAAATCAAAATGATGCGTAAACGCCGTGATAATCAAAATGAACTGAAAGGAATATGTTAAAATCAGCAATATTGAAAATCCAGACATTTTAATCGAAAATTTTTTATTCGACTGACTGATTTCCATCATTTCGCTCACAATGGTTTTCAGAAATTTCACTTTGCTCAGTTTTTGCAGCAATCCTTTCGCCCAATCATTATGCTGGAATGTTACAAAGTACAATAAAGTGAAAAATAGAATTATTGCGAGAAAGCCGACAGCAACTGCAAATTTTGAGATACCAAAATAATAATGCAAAAACGGCAGAGACAATACCGAACCTACAAACGAGATTATTGTCAACGGAAAAATTTTATCAATAGCCGTAGCAACTGCAGTTTTAACAATCGACACATTTTGCAGTGGAATAGCACGGGTTACATACTCACCGGCTTGCAGCGGCGTAACAAGTCCGCCGCTAATCCCGTAAAAAAGTGAAAACCATATTTGTTTTTTATTATGATTATTTAATATTGAGCTGCAAACAAATCCCCATTTTTTAAATTGAATAAATAAGTTAAGCGGCAACAACAATATTGCAAAAACAATAAAGATAATATCTGCATCTTTAATTGCTGATTGTATTTTACCGAGTTCGATAAAATTGACTAAATAATATAATATTGCACCGGAAACTAGCAGCCTTACAAAAAGTAAAACTATCTTTTTCAAACTTGAAACATTGCCCTGTTGATTGTTTTCTGATTGAACCAAAAATTGTCTTCTATGGAAATTTAAGAATAATGATTTGTGAAAATAAGTAATTTGATTGTTAGACGGAAACCTTCATAAATATTCAAATTCAATTTGTATAGCTCAAATTAATAACAAACCAAATTATTGCTTTCCTATCGAATCAGACTTTGCATAACGAATCATCTTTTACATCCGGTTAAAACAAAAGGCTAATTCACAATTCGTGAAGCAGTCAATCCGTGTAATTATGGCTTGATTATTAATGCTGTCATTATCAGAACTTAGCCACACACAACAATGAAGATACTTCTTTTTAAGTTTTCCCTTCTTTTAGTAGGCGTATCGCTTCTTTTGTCTCTTTGCTCGCTGTTCGTAAATCTAATCTTTCCATATGTAATATACATAAGTCTATATGGATTTCCTGATATAAATATGCTGAGTTAATAATGTATCCGTTTCCCAAACATAATCTCTTCGCCCTGGTTCTAAGTTATCGTTTAGGTCAGTAATTCCATCCTTACAGGAATAAATGCTTAATAAAGTAACAATAATAACGGTAATTGCTGTAATAATAACTTTAGTAAGATTTTTAATTTTGTATTTTCCGTCAAAGCCGGATTCGGTCTTTGCCGAAATATTTTTATTTGATGCTGTAAATAGATACTGATATTGGTTTTAATTTTGTCGCTGAATTGCTATTCACATTCTAAAAAATGTCATTTTGCTAAACTTTTAAATACTGATAAAAACAAATTGGCTTTGCTTTCTAAATCTTGAAGCGTGCCATCATTGTGAATTACAAAATCAGCCCGTGATATTTTTTTTTCTTCGGGAATTTGATTTGCCATTCTTCTTTTAATTTCGTTTTTATCAGAATTATCCCTTTTTACAATCCTGTTAATTCTTGATTCCTCATCGGCTGTAACCAATAAAACGTAGTCAAAAATATCTTGCATATTTGCTTCGTAAATTAGTGCGGCTTCGGCAAAAACCATGTCATTCCTAATTAATTCGGCTTCACAAAGCTTCTTAATTTTTCTTATAGTAGGCGGATGTATAATTGAATTAATTACAGCTAATTTCTCGGGATTGTTAAAAACTGACTTCGCAATATATCCTCTATCCGGTAATCCCTTGACATAAGATTTTTTACCAAAGGCAGTAATTATTTTAAATTTGATTTTATCATCCTCCGCCAACAATTGCTTTGCAATTGAATCGGCGTAAAATACTGCATAACCACTCTCTTCAAAAAGCTTGGCAACCGCAGTTTTCCCCGAACCAATACCGCCGGTAATTCCTATTTTTATGGGCATCTTTATTCCCTTTTCTTGTAATAATATTATGAGCAAATATAAAAAATGAAATGATAAATCATAGAACAAACTTTGTTCAGAGTTATTAAAAGTGTATTGCATTTCACAAAACTCTTCTGATAACAATATGATCAGATAGAATTGGGCTAAAGCCATTTTCCCATTAAGTTGACAGCATTAAAACTAAAGGTCGAAGCAATTGAATAACTTGAATTGTGTAAAGTAAAATGATGATTAATAGAAAAGTAATTTAAAAAATCAAAAGCCAATCATGAGATTGACTTTTAATTTTAATAACAGAATAATTTAATTATTAAATTATTTAGCATAAGCTATTTTTCTTACTTCACGAATGACCATAACCTTAATTTGTCCGGGATACTCAAGATCTTCCTGAATCTTAGAAGAAATTTCACTGGCAAGTCTATCTGAGAAAGCATCATCAACTTTATCCGGTTCAACAACCACACGAATTTCCCTTCCTGCCTGAATTGCATAAGTTTTCGCAACACCTTCAAATGATTTCGCAATATTTTCAAGATTTTCCAAACGCTTAACGTAGCTTTCCAAAGGTTCACGCCTTGCACCGGGACGGGCTCCGCTTACGGCATCGGCTGCTTGAACCAATGCGGAAATCGGATGTTCCATTTCAATATCTTCGTGATGACTACCAATTGCATTAACAACAATCCAATTCTCTTTGTATCTTTTAGCAAGATCATAACCAAGTAATGCGTGAGGTCCTTCTATACTTTTATCAACAGTCTTTCCAATGTCGTGCATAAGTCCTGCTTTTTTAGCTATTTTCTGATCCAACCCAAGTTCAGCCGCCATTATTCCGGTTAAATATGCCACCTCAATACTATGCTGCAAAAGATTTTGTCCGTAACTTGACCGATATTTCATTCGCCCGATATGCTTGACTAATTCTGCGTGAACACCGTGAATTCCAAGCTGGATTAAAGTGTTTTCTCCTTCCTGCATAATTTCATCTTCAAGTTCAGATTTTACTTTAGCAACAACTTCCTCAATACGTGCAGGATGAATTCTTCCATCGGCTATTAATTTTTCCAATGCAAGTCTTGCAACTTCCCGCCTAAACTGATCAAATGATGAAAGTATAACCGCTTCAGGAGTATCATCAACAATTACATCAACGCCGGTTGCAGATTCAAACGCACGAATATTTCTACCTTCGCGTCCAATAATTCTTCCTTTCATTTCATCACTTTGAATTTGCACAACGGAAACTGTTGTCTCAACCGAATGGTCAACTGCGGTTCTTTGAATAGCTTGTACTACGAGTTTTTGAGCTTCTTTTTTAGCTTCAACTTTTGCTTTATCACGAATTTCTTTTATTGCTTGAGAAGCATCTGTTTTTGCAACTTCAATCATATTTTCCATCAGCATTTTTTTAGCTTCATCGGCAGTTAATGCTGCGGTTTTTTCAAGACGAATATTTTGTTCGTGAATAAGTCTGTCTAATTCTTCTTTTCTTTTATTCAATGAATTCTGGCGATTTTTTAAATCGGTCTCAAATCTTCTGTTTTCCTTTTCTTTTGATGTGAGTAAATCAAATTTTTTTTCTACATTTTCCTCACGTGATTCGAGTTTTTTTTCAAAGTTTTGTGCCTTCTGCCGCCTTGAATTAATTTCATTGTCAAACTCTTGTTTCTTTTTAAGCCATTCATCTTTTACTTCGAGTAATTTTTCGCGTTTGAGATTTTTAACTTCTTTTTCCGCATCTTCAATAATTGAAGCAGCTTTTAATTTAGCATCTTTAATTTTATTTTTACCAAAGGCAGAACTGAGTATCCACCCAATTACAAAAGCTAATACCGCCGCTCCTGCAATCATCATCATTACTGTTGAATCCATATATCCTCCATAATCAACATCTATTAAAATTGCGCCGCCTTCTAAAAATATTTAGAAGAACCTTATTGACAATGTGGAAAATTGCCCAACGCTTTTTACTTCCACTGGTTCAGTAAACTGAATTTCGGCGAACCGAAATGAGGCCTGTAATACACGCTGTGAGTCAATGATCCTAATAAAGTTAACTATCGTTCTTCATTATTAATTAGAACGACGACGCTTAACTTTTTTAAGAAGGATTAGTAGTGGATGCAGATTCGTTCAAAAGCAGTTTTATTTTTTTGATTTTATCTGTTGCTTGAATACTGAATTCTTTAAATTTATTCTTTTCAACAAAAAGGTCGTATGCTATATTTAATGATGCTATTACTGATACGGTTTCACTTGGCTGACCGGCTAATTCATTTTGGGTTTCTTCCATTACATCATTTACATATTTTGCTAATTCCGCTGCAATTTCTTCGTTTTCAACCAACAAAGAATATTCTTTATCAAAAATCTTAACTTTTAACTTTTTCTTTTCCGTCATCTTTTACTAATCCAACAAACTGATATTTAAGAACGCAGGTGATAATCAATTTTTGAAATCAAATCACCAATTTTATTTTTTAATTTTTCTCTTTCTTCCGAATCGATCAAATTGGAATCCAAGCCGTTCAATCCATCAGATTTAAAATTTTTTAATTGTGCTTGTGTTTCTTCTAATTCTAACTTTAATACTTCTCTTTCTTTACTAATTTGATTAACTTCTTCCTGCAGATCTTGATTTTCGCTTTTTATATCCTCAACATTTTGGGCAAGTACATAGACTTGTTTTTCCAAATCATTTAACTCTTCCATAAATGAATCATATTTTTCAGAAGAATCCGACACAATTAACCTCTTAGTTCTGCATTAAATTTAGTTTTAACGGCTTCGATAGTTTTCCAAAAGTCTTTATCAACTTCTTCATCAGTCAGCGTTTTTGAAAATTCAAAGTATTCTAACTCAAAAGCGATACTTTTTTCTTTGCTTCCTAAACTATCACTTTCAAAGATATCAAATAACTTCACGTTTTTCAACAAATTAGATGAAACAGATTTAATATATTTAACAACCTCACCAACATTAATGCTGCTGTCCAACACAAATGCAAAGTCTCTTTTCACTTTCGGATATTTCAAAATCTCTTTATATTTTCTCGGTTTCAGGGAAATATTATTCAAAAACGAAATATCAAAATTAAAAGCAAATACGGATTGATGAATATCAAAATCCTCTAATATCTTTTTAGAAATTTCTCCGCCCTTACCAATAATACGATTATCCATTTTTAACTCAAAATAAAAATTATAGCCTTCATACTTTTTAACTACAAAATTCTTTTCTTTAATTTCACTTTTAAAAAGTGAATAGATAAAATCGGCGATTATTCCTTTTAAATCATAAATATCAAATTTACGCTCATCCCGAAACCATTCTTTATTTTGATAATTTCCCGTAACGGCAAAATGAAAATTTTCTGATTCCTCAAAATCGTTAAAATCGGAAATCACTTCATTTTTTCTGTTGAAGATATGCCCAATTTCATAAACAGATAAATTATTTTCTTTTACTTTTATATTTCTCGAAATAGTTGAAAGAATTCCCGGCAAGAGAGACGGACGCAAATGAGACATTTCAACAGTTACGGGATTAAGCACACCGATTACATTTCCGAATTTTTCGGCAGTATTTTTATTCCATAATGAATTTGTAATAATTTCATTAAATCCGAATCCTTTAAAAATGTTTCTTAATTTATCTGTAAAAGAATACTGATCAATTTTGGGTGCCAGCGAAACGCTTATTTTTTTAACCGGAGGAATATTTTCAAAACCGTAAATGCGTGCTACTTCTTCTATTAAATCAATTTCCCTTTCAATATCCGGACGAAACAGCGGCACTTCTATTTTCAGCTCTGAATCATTTTCATCAACAATGCTAAAACCAAGTTTCAAAAATATATTTTTAACAGTTTCATCCGGAACTGAAAATCCTAATATTTTGGTAATTCGTGCAAAACGAATATTTACATTTTTTTTCTTAATCACAGTCGGATAAACATCAATTTCGCCTTTTGCAATTGTTCCATTGCCAAGCTCGGCAATCAATTGTGCTGCACGCTGAACGGCTAATATTGTAATATCAGGATTGCAACCTCGTTCAAAACGATACGAAGCATCCGTTTGAAGTCCTAATTTTTTGGCTGTTTTCCTTATTGCTGAAGGACGAAAATATGCACTTTCAATTAAAATGTTTTTTGTATTTTCAGATACTTCGGAGTTTTCCCCGCCCATAACGCCTGCAACAGCAACAGGTTTTTCCGCATCGCAAATCATCAAATCGGTAGCAAGTAAATTTCTTTCTTTTGAGTCGAGTGTTACAAATTTATCGCCATCTTTTGCACTTTTTACAATAATTTTCTTTCCGGAAAGTTTGTCCAAATCAAATGCGTGCAAAGGCTGACCAAGTTCAAACAAAACAAAATTTGTAACATCAACAACATTATTTATCGGACGTAAACCGATGCTTTGCAATTTATCTTTAAGCCAAACGGGACTTTCTTTTATTTCAACATTTTCAACAACTCTGGCAACATAACGCGGACAGTCAACTGCATTTTCAATTTCAACCGCAGCCAAATTATTTACATTTGTCTCCGATTCAGAAAAATCAATTTCCGGCATTTTCACTTCCTTACCGAAAAGTGCAGCAACATCTCGTGCAACGCCAATATGACTAAGTGCATCTGCTCGATTTGGTGTTATTGCAATATCCAACATTACATCATCAAGTCCAAGAGCTTCTGCTAACAGAGTGCCGTTTTCAGCTTTAGTATCTAATATTAGAATACCATCATGGGCTTCGCCAAGATTGAGTTCCTTCTCAGAACAAATCATTCCGAACGAAACTTCGCCGCGTATTTTTGCTTTAGTAAGTTTAAAATTTCCGTTCGGAATAATCGCCCCTACTTTTGCAAAAGCAATTTTTTGTCCTGCATCAACGTTGGGTGCTCCGCAAACAACGTTAAAAATTTCATTTCCGTCATCAACTTTACAAACGGAAAGTTTATCTGCATTTGGATGTTTTTTCTTTTCCTTAACATAGCCGACAACAATGTTATTGTAAGTCTTAGCCCCGTCAATTACTTCATCAACTTCCAAACCTGCACTTGTAATTTTGTCAACTATTTCATCAACCGATATACCTGAAAGGTCGATGTAATCTTTTAACCATTTTATTGAAATATTCAATTTCTAATCCTCAAACTAAAATTGATCTAAAAATCTTTTGTCATTATCATAAAACAATCTGATATCGTCAATGCCGTATTTCAGCATTGCAATTCTTTCAACTCCCATTCCAAAAGCAAAACCGGTGTATTTTTCCGAATTGATATTTACATTTTTCAGCACATTCGGGTCAACCATACCGCAGCCGAGAATTTCGAGCCAGCGACCTTCTTTGCCTTCGGGCTGCCACCAAATATCAACTTCTGCACTTGGTTCGGTAAAAGGGAAAAAACTCGAACGGAATCTGTACTTAACATCGCTGCCGTAAAATTGGCGAGCAAAATCTACGATAGTTCCTTTTAACTCTGCAAAAGTTACATCGGTATCGACATATAATCCTTCAACTTGATGAAACAAACAATAGCTTTTTGCACTGATTGCTTCATTGCGATAAACCTTTCCAGGCATAATTGCACGAAGCGGAGGTTTTTCATTTTCCATCAAACGTATTTGAACCGGTGATGTGTGAGTTCGCATCACAAAATTTTGAGTAACAAAAAAAGTATCCTGCATATCCCGCGCAGGATGATCGGGTGGAAAATTCAGCGATTCAAAATTATAATGGTCTGATTCTAACTCCGGTCCCTGATAAACTGAGAATCCGATTTTCACAAAAATTGATTTTATTTCATCAAGAGTTTGAGTAAGAATATGTTTTGTACCCAAAGTTCTTCTTCGTCCCGGCAATGAAAAATCAAATTCATTTTCAATATCGTCTATCTTGGCATCTAATTTATCTTTAACCTCATCAAATTTTTGTTGTGCCGTATTTTTAGCTTGATTAAGAACTTTCCCATACTTAGGTTTTTCTTCCTTAGGTAATGCTTTGAATTCGTCGAAAAGTTTAGCATACAATCCTTTACGTCCGAGAAATTGAATCCTGACTTCTTCAAGAGATTTCTGATCGGTTACTTCCGCAATTGCTTTAGAAAAATCATCTATTGATGATTGAATTTTTTGTTCCATGATTATAATCTATAAAAATATTTAAAAAATACCCCCGAGAATACAAAATAGAATTATATTCAGGGGGGTAAAAATTAGTTCTGTGTAAAATTTACTATTGCAGTAAATGATTTGGGATCTTCTACGGCAAGACTTGCTAAAATCTTACGGTTAATATCAATACCCTTTTTATTCATAGCATCAATTAATTTAGAATAAGTTATGCCGTTTGCTCTTGCGGCTGCGTTTATTCTAACAATCCATAATCTTCTAAAAGTTCTCTTTTTAGCTTTTCTATCCCGATATGCATATTGGAGACCTTTTTCAACATGATGTTTCGCTACGGTATAAACCTTACTGCGAGCACCCCATGAACCTTTTGCAATATTAAGAAGTTTTCTTCTGCGCTTACGTGAAGCTACATTATTACTTGTGCGTGACATTTTATTTCCTCTACCTTATTGAATCATAATTTTTACTCTTTTAGTTTCTGACTTTGAAACTAAAGTTGCTTGCCTTAAACCTCTTTTTCTTTTCGTAGTCTTTGACGTAAGAATATGAGCTTTATATGCTTTATTTCTTTTAATTTTGCCGCTCGCTGTTTTTCTAAATGTTTTTGCAGCTCCGCTGTTACTTTTCATCTTTGGCATAATTATTCCTTTTTATTTATTCTTTTTCGCAGTTATAGGCGTAAGTATTGTAATCATTGATCTTCCTTCAAACTTTATAGGATTTTCAATTTTAGCTACATCAGACAATTCTTCAACAAATCTTTCCAATAAAGTTCTTCCGTGTTCCTTGTAAGCTAATTCTCTTCCTCTAAAAAATACAGATACTTTTACCTTGTTACCATCTTCAATAAACTTTTTAGCATGTCTCGCTTTAAAATTAAAATCGTGATCATCAGTATTTGGCCGCATGCGAATTTCTTTAAGCAGAATTACAACTTGTTTCTTTTTCTGAATTTTATCTCGCCTTTTCTGCTCATACTGATACTTTCCGAAATCAATTATTTTACAAACCGGAGGTTTTGCCTGCGGTGCAATTTCTACCAAATCTAAATTTTTATTAGATGCTTTTTTCAAAGCTTCGGTAATTACAAAAACTCCTAATTGCGTTCCATCCGAATCAATAAGTCTTACCTCTCGCGAGTTTATATCTTCATTAATTCGTGGTTTTCTTTGAGCGATAGATGCCTCCTAATTATTAATAATTTTTTTTTCAATTTCATCTTTTAAGTTATCAATGAAATCTTTTATTTCAAAATTTCCTAAGTCACCTTTTAAATGTTGTCTTACAGAAATTTTACCACTTTCTTTTTCTTTTTCACCGACAATTATCATATACGGTACTTTTTGTGTTTCCCAATCTCTAATTTTGTAGCCGACTTTCTCATTTCTCTTATCCAATTCCACACGAATTTTATTTTCCCTGAAAAGAGTTTCAACTTTTTCCGCATAATCAAAATAATTTTGCGAAACAGGAATGATTGCAACTTGTACAGGCGCTAACCATGCAGGAAAATTTCCGCCGAAATGCTCGATTAAAATTCCAATAAATCTTTCAAGAGACCCAAACGGAGCACGGTGAATTACTACTGGTCTGTGTTTTTGTCCGTCACTTCCGACGTATTCCAAATTAAATCTTTCCGGCATAATATAATCAACCTGAACAGTACCCAATTGCCATTTTCTGCCAAGAGCATCTCTCACCATAAAATCTATTTTGGGACCATAAAATGCCGCTTCACCTTCTTCAATTTGGTAATTCAGTTCCATTTCGTCAGCAGCTTCTTTAATTTCTCGTTGAGCCGTTTCCCACATAGCAATTTCGCCGCCGTATTTGGAATCATTATCATCTCTAAAGGAAAGCTGTGTGAAGAAATCAGAAAACCCAACAGTCGAAAACACAACTTTAATCAGTTCGATAACATTTTTTATTTCATCTTTTAACTGTTCGTGAGTAACAAAAATATGGGAATCATCTACTGCAAAATCCCGAACTCTGGTTAATCCGTTTAATTCACCTGATTGTTCATACCGGTAAACAGTTCCAAATTCAGCCAATCTTAAAGGTAATTCCCTGTAACTTCTTTGTCTTGCAAGATAAATTTGAAAATGGTGAGGACAATTCATCGGCTTCAGCAAATATTCCTCATCACTGTTTTCAAATTTTAACGGAGGAAATTGACTGTCCTTATAATAGGGATAATGTCCGCTTGTTTTGTAAAGATTTATATTACCGATATGTGGTGTTATAACAGCTTGATAACCACGTTTTAATTGTTCTTCTTTTAAGTAATTTTCTAAAGTTTCCCTTAAAATAGTTCCCTTCGGCAACCATAAAGGTAAACCAACACCAACCGCCGGAGTAATGTGAAAAAGCTCTAATTCCTTACCGAGTTTTCTATGGTCGCGCTTTTTAGCTTCTTCCAATCTTTCAAGATATTCATCGAGCATTTTCTTTTTTGGAAAAGAAATTCCGTAAATTCTCTGAAGCTGTTCACGATGCTCATCACCTCTCCAATACGACCCGGAAACAGAAGTAAGCTTAATATATTTTATCTTGCTTGTAACAGGAATATGCGGACCTGTACAAAGATCGGTAAATTCACCTTCGGTATAAAAGCTGATTGCACCTTTATCTTCATCAAGTTCGCTAATTATTTCTACTTTATATTGGTCACCCGCATTCTTGAAAAATTCCAAAGCTTCATTCTTAGAAAGTTCCCTCCGTACAAACGGAGTTCCTTCCGAAGCTAATTCCAGCATCTTCTTTTCTATTAACAATAAATCATTTTCAGAAAGCTGAGCTTTGATATCAAAATCGTAGTAAAACCCATTGTCTATTGCAGGACCAACACCGAATTTCGCCTCAGGATGCAATGCTTTAATTGCGTGAGCCATAAGATGCGAAGTAGAATGCCAATAAGTATGCTTGCCTTCATCATCTTTAAAAGTAAACAGCTGTAGTTTAACGTCCTTTGTAATGGGAAAATTAATATCCCGTTCAATACCATCCACTTTAGCTACTAATGTTTCAGCAGCAAGTCTATTTGAAATGGAAGATGCAACTTCAAACGCAGTAATTCCGCTTGCATATTCTCTTATAGAACCATCGGGAAATGTTATTTTAATATTATTCATAACTTAAATTTTTTAACAAAAAAAAACGGAGAAAACTCCGAATCTGCGTGGGTCCTAGAGGAGTCGAACCTCTGACCTTCTGCACGTCAAGCAGACACTCTAACCAACTGAGCTAAGAACCCTGTTCAATAATTTTTCAAATTTAGATAGTAAAATATTTGAAATTCAAAATAAATTGATAAAGAACTTTGTCCTATCATTATTTTCTATTGAATTATCAGTACCGAGGGCCGGGCTCGAACCGGCACGTCCTAAAAGGACACAGGATTTTAAGTCCTGTGCGTCTACCTATTCCGCCACCCCGGCAGCCAAATTAGTATATCAAAATGTAAAATTATTAATTCAATAGAACTCCAAATATAACTTTTTTATCATTTGTTTGCAATATCTTTCAATATTAAAATAAACTACTGTTGTAACTTGATAGAAATGTCTGCAACAATAATTCAGGATTAGTTCTAATAATGACGGTATTATTTATCAAGTAATAATTAAGCAGATTAACCCGCCCAAAAGACGCAATGTTGTCAACTTAAGTGAAATAATGTGGCTAAAGCCAAATTGTTTTTTTGTTCTTTCAAACCGTCTCTTAAAAGAGACGGTAATTTCCGTTGCATAAAGAGGCTGTGTGAAAAGTTGAAAATTTTATTAACCCACGATTTTAATCGTGGGAATATGGCTCAAAATCAAGCAATTAGCGTAACCGTTTCCCGATACGGGTCTGCGACAACGGTTTTAGCGTTTTTAACACAGCCTCTTTATGCAACGGTTTAAATGTTTTAATAATATTTTGGCTTTAGCCACATTTAATAACTTTATAATATTATTTGCTTTTTCTTAAGTTGACAACAGTGCAAAAAGACGGCGGGCAGGTTGCTTCGCTAATCAATCAAAGTTACAATTTGTAGCTCAGATTGATTAGTCCGTTTTTTGGACGTTCAATCTGTTATAAATATGAAAATTTGCTGTTCTAATTAGAACTTAGCCATAAATCTTAATGGGTTTTGGCATTTTAATCAAAAAAAAAACCTGCTGTTAAAATTTAACAGCAGGTTTTCAAATCGGGTAAAGAAGAGAGACTATTTGATATTAATCGTCATAGGTTTTATTTTTTCGCTTTTACCTAACTTAACTATCAATTGCCCGTTATCAAATTTCGCTTCAATTTTTGAAGTATCAATTGTATCGGCAATTTTGAATTTACGGAAATAATTTCCGGATTCCGTTTCTTTCAATACATAGTTTCTGTTATTTACTGATTCATAATCAATCTTTCCCATCATAATTAGGTTTTCATCCTCAAGTTTCAACTTAATATCTTTTCGTTCAACTCCAGGCATATTTGCCAGCAAAATAAAATCATCATCCGTTTCATAAACATCTACAAGCGGAGCAATCCAGCTTTCGGTGTTTAATGCTTCTTCCCAATTTTGGGCTTCATCAACTTTGATTAATTCTTTATTTTCAGTCATTTTATTTACCTCCTTCTGACATCTGCTATATTATTTTTCATCATCAACAACTTCGTAAGAAGCATCCTGCACTTCGTTGTCATCCTTCTTTTCCGAAGTATGTTCGCTTTGAGCATCAGCTTGTTGTTGTGCACCACCGTCTGCACCGGGTTGACCTTGAGCACCGGCTTGCTGATACATCTGCTGAGATATTTCGCTCCAAACCTTATTGCAACTATCAGTTGCGGCTTTGATAGTTGCAGTGTCATTTGTTTTTAACGCTTCTTCAACTTTAGTAATTTCAGCTTCCAATTTGCTTTTTGATTCTGCCGGAAGTTTGTCTCCAAATTCTTCAATTTGTTTCTTAGTTTGAAATACCAAATTATCAGCGGCATTTCTAACTTCAACTTCTTCCTTCTTTTTACTATCTTCGGCAGCATGCTGCTTTGCTGTTTCTTTCATTTTTTCTACTTCATCCTTTGACAAACCGCTTGAGGAAGTAATTTTAATACTTTGTTCTTTTCCCGTTGCTTTGTCTTTAGCTGATACTTTCATAATGCCGTTTGCATCAATATCAAATGAAACCTCAATCTGAGGAACTCCTCTTGGTGCAGGTGGGATATTATCAAGATGAAATCTGCCAAGTGTTCTATTATCAGCAGCCATAGGACGTTCGCCTTGGAGAACATGTACTTCAACCGAAGGCTGATTGTTAGCAGCAGTTGAAAATATCTCACTTTTTTTAGTCGGAATTGTTGTATTAGCATCAATTAACTTAGTCATAACACCGCCAAGAGTTTCTATTCCAAGTGAAAGCGGAGTAACATCAAGTAAAAGCACGTCTTTTACATCACCGGCAAGAACTCCACCTTGAATTGCAGCACCAATTGCAACTACTTCGTCAGGATTAACACCTTTGTGTGGTTCTTTTCCGAAAATTCTTTTTACAACTTCCTGTACTGAAGGTACTCGGGTTGAACCACCGACAAGAATAACTTCGTCAATTTCTGAAGCTGAAACACCTGCATCTTTAAGAGCGGTTTCACAAGGACCGGCTGTTCTTTCAACCAAATCATCAACAAGTTGTTCAAATTTTGCACGAGTAATATTTACGTTTAAGTGTTTTGGTCCATCTTGTGTTGCTGTAATAAACGGCAAATTAACATCCGTCTGCATTGAAGATGATAATTCAATTTTTGCTTTTTCGGCAGCTTCTTTCAATCTTTGTAAAGCCATCGGGTCTTTTCTTAAATCAATGCTTTCCTGATTTTTAAATTCATCGGCTAAGAAATCAATTAATCTTTTATCAAAATCATCACCGCCGAGGTGTGTATCACCGTTGGTTGATTTAACTTCAAAAACTCCGTCTCCAAGTTGAAGAACAGAAATATCAAATGTTCCGCCACCAAGATCATAAACTGCAACTAACTGCTCTTTATTTTTTTTATCTAAACCATAAGAAAGTGCTGCGGCAGTTGGTTCATTAATTATTCTTTTTACAGTTAATCCGGCAATTTCACCTGCATCTTTTGTCGATTGTCTTTGCGCATCATTAAAATAAGCCGGAACTGTAATAACAGCTTCTGTTACTTCCTGTCCCAAATAATCTTCGGCTGTTTTCTTCATTTTTTGAAGAATCATCGCGCTAATTTCCGGTGGAGAATAAACTCTATCATCTATATTTACTCTTGCACTGCCATTATCTCCGGCAACCAATTCGTAAGGAACTTCACTTTTTTCTGTCCCAACTTCAGCAAGCCTTCTACCCATAAATCTTTTAATTGAAAATATGGTATTTTGCGGATTTGTTACCGCCTGTCTTTTTGCCGGCTGGCCAATAAGCCTTTCGCCGTTTTTTGTAAAAGCAACAACCGAAGGAGTAGTTCTTCCACCTTCTGAGTTTGGAATTACAGTCGGTTCGTTACCTTCCATAACTGCAACGCAAGAGTTTGTTGTTCCTAAGTCAATACCAATAATTTTTCCCATCTTTTACCTCCAATATAAAAAGTGCAGCAATGTTGCTGCACTATGAATTTGATTATTTTATTATACTATTTTACTTTTATTTCTTTTTGTTCAATTTTTTTAACTTCAGTTTTATGAAGATTTATTTTCAGAACGCCATCTATAAATTCAGCATCAATTTTATTGGTGTCAATTGTATCAGGAAGAACAAAACTTCTCTCGAACTTTCCGAATAATCTTTCGGCACGATAATAGTTTTTACCTTGCTTCTCTTCTTCGCGTTTCTTTTCACCTTCAATTTTAAGAACTTTATCCTCAACACTAATTTTAATATCCTTTTTATTCATTCCGGGAATTTCAAGCTCCATGTTAACGCTTTTTTCGTCTTCCATTATGTCCATTCGAGGAAGAATATTTTCTTCAGCATTTAACCCGAATGTTGGGAAATCTTCAAAATATCTTTGTAAATTTGAAGTTAAGTTTTCAAATTCTTTAACTGGATTTAATCTCATAAGTGTCATGATTTTACCTCCTATGTTATTTATGTTTGTTATTTTTAATTAACTAATTCGCTTATTGAGTTACAAACTGCGTGCCATAATTTATATTTCATGTAAAGTATTCTATTATAATAAGTTATGTTCTTTTGAAGTTTTTTTTAATTTTCGTCAAAATGTCGCTAATAATGCCATTATGACTTTTTATTGCCAATATGGCATTATTGATGTTATAAAAAAATAAAATATTTTTGATTCATTTAAGGATAATCTCATGTTTAATATTGAAAATTTTGATATAAAGCTTAATACTAATTTGATTGGTCGTAATTTTGTTTACACAAATGAAATTGATTCAACTAACACTGAGCTTTTAAAAAGAAACGAATTTCCTAAAAACGGTACTGTTCTTTTATCTGAGTTTCAGAAAAATGGGCGTGGACGTAAAGACAGAACTTGGATTAGTGAACCCGAAGTAAATCTTACTTTTTCAATTCTTCTAAAAAATATATTTTTACAAAAATCTATTAATATTCTAAACCTTGGCACAGCTTTGGCATTGGCGCAAACGCTGGAAAACCTGTATCAATTTCAAGTGGAATTAAAATGGCCAAATGATGTATTAATAAATAAGAAAAAAATTGCCGGTATTCTGTTGGAATCAACATCAAAAGGTAAAAATATTGAAAAATTAGTTGTGGGAATTGGAGTAAACGTTAATCAACCGGATTTTAAAGGAGACTTTAATATTAGACCAACCAGCATTAGATTGGAATTTAAACAAGAAGTTAGCAGAGAAAGATTCTTGAGCGAATTTTTAAATAATTTTGAATTGATTTTTGAAATTTCAAAGAAAAAGCCGAACAAAATTCTTGATGATTGGAAAGCTCGGTGCAGTATGATTGGGGAACAGATTTCCATTGTTGAAAATGGGGAAAAAAAGTATGGCATTTTTGAAGACCTTGATGAAAGCGGATATTTAATATTACGCAGCGGAGATACGACTGAAAAAATTTCTTTTGGTGATGTAAGTTTATTAGGCTAATTGAAAATTATGAAAACAGTTTATCTTGATAACGCCGCAACAAGTTCAATGAATGAAAAAGTTGCAGAAAAAATGTTTGATTTTTTGAAGAATAATTACGGCAATCCGTCGTCCGTTCATTCATTTGGAAGAAAAGCAAAAGTTGCTCTTGAAGAGGCGAGGGACATTTGTGCTGATGCCGTAAACGCCGATCCTTCCGAGATTTATTTTACAAGCGGCGGAACAGAAGCAAACAATTTTTTAATCAAAGGCATCGCTCGTACAACTTTCGAAGAAACCGGTAAAAATCAAGTACTAACAAATAAAGTCGAGCATAAATCCGTATTGGATTCATTTGATGAGTTATCAAAAAATGGATTTGATACTTACTTCTCTCCCGTCAGCAAAAACGGTAGTGTTGAATTATCAACTTTTTTACCGAACATAGCCAAGGATTTTTCATTAGCCTCCTTTATGATGACTAATAACGAAACCGGGGCAAATAATAATATTATGGAACTAGCTAAATTAGCACACACTCAAAATATGTATTTCCATACCGATGCCGTTCAAGCTTTTGGAAAAGTTAAAATTGACATTAACCAACTTGGTGTTGACGCACTGTCAGCTTCAGCGCATAAAATTGGTGGACCAAAAGGAATCGGACTGGCTTTTATTAAATCGGGAACACCGATGCAGGCTTTGCTTCACGGAGGTTCACAGGAAAGAAACCGGAGAGGAGGGACTGAAAACATTGCAGGAATAATTGGATTTGCCGAAGCTGTTAAGTTTAGCCATAATCATTTATTTGAAAATAGTAACCATGTTAAAAAATTAAAATTAAAACTAAAAAACGGGTTGGTGCAATTAGATTCGGAGAACATTTTTTTCAATGACGATAATTTGTCCTCACCGTATATTTTAAGTGTTACATTAAACCCTCAATATTACAATAACGATATTGAAACAATATTGATGTTTCTTGATATCAATGGTATTGCAGTTTCAAGCGGTTCTGCTTGTACTTCCGGAACATTAAAGCCTTCGCATGTTATTTTAGGATGCGGCAAAAATGTTGAATATGCAAATGGTACAATTCGTTTTTCATTCAGCAAAAACAATACGAACAAGGAAATTGATTACGTTTTGGAAATTATGGGGAAGATGCTTAAAAAATTTAAAATGTAAATAGAATATAATAATTATTGATATTAAAAAAGTATTATATTCAGAATTTTAATTTTCAAGCACTCACCAAAGATAATAATTTTGAAAGCTTCTGCTTCATTTCTTTACGATGAACAATAAAATCAACAAAACCGTGTTCCAATAAAAATTCGCTTCGCTGAAAGCCTTCCGGCAAATCTTTTCCGATTGTTTGTTTAATTACACGAGGCCCTGCGAATCCAATTAATGCTTTTGGTTCCGCGATATTAAAATCGCCCAGCATAGCATAGCTTGCAGTAATTCCGCCAGTTGTCGGGTCGGTTAATATTGAAATATAAGGAATTTTAGCTTCGGATAAGCGAGCAAGACGCGTACTGGTTTTTGCCATCTGCATCAACGACAAAACTCCTTCCATCATTCTTGCACCGCCACTTTGCGAAATTAAAATCATGGGAATTTTTTGTTCGTAGGCTTGATCTATAATTCTCGAAATTTTTTCACCGACAACTGAGCCCATACTGCCGCCGATAAACTTAAAATCCATACAGGCAAATGCTACTTTTTGTCCTTCTATTTTACCGAGTCCTGTTTTCACTGCATCGTTAAGCCCTGTCTTTTTAATAGAAGCGGATATTCTATCGGTATATTTTTTTGTATCGCTAAATTCAAGCGGATCAACCGATTTCATTTTTTTGTCATATTCCTTGAATGAATCCTTATCCAATAAAATGGAAACATATTCTGAACTGCCTATTCTAAAATGATAATCACATTTAAGACAAACCCATTTATTCAATTCCAGTTGTTTTACGTGTATAATTTCACCGCATGATTTGCATTTTATCCACTGTCCGTCAGGAATGTCAGCTTTAATACTTTCCGGTGAAATATTTTGTTTCGATCTTTTAAACCAAGCCATTATTTTTCCTTTGGAACAATGTTAATAAATATTGTAATTATTTCTCGAGGATTACGTAAATCATTTGAATAAACCGTAACTGTCCTTGTAATTTTTCCAGTACGATTAGCCGAATTAAATTTGATGCTCAATTCGCCGGAAGCTCCGGAAGTCAATATATTTTTGTCTGTATTTACGGATACGTATTTCGCCGAAGATTCTAATCTTTCAATTTGCAATGTGCCTTTTCCTGTGTTCGTGAACCTAAGTTTGCCGGTTACAATAGTTCCGGCATGAACTGTTCCAAAATTGTACTGTGTAGAAGACAAATGAATTCGGGGTCCCTTGTCCATTTTTTTTGATAGTTCACTTGTAACAACATTTCCGGTAAACGACAAACGCATTTGAGGATTTTCAGTATCATTTGAATAAATATAAACGTGCTTTCTCTGCAATCCAGACCTGTGGGCTGAATTGAAAGTAATCATAATGTTTGTTGAATCTCCGGGCGGAAGTATTTTCTTAGCAGGTGTGGCAGCCGTGCATCCGCATGAAGCACGCACTTTAACAATTTTAAGATCCGCATCGCCTTTATTTTTAATAACAAAATTATACTTGATTAACTTCCCTTCCTGAATGTCGCCAAAATGATGGTTTGTTTCGGGAGCAAATATTTTTGGTGATTTGTTTTGTGCAAATAACATTGCAGAAATAAATATAAAAATAAACAATAATTTACCTTTCATTTTTTCACCTTAACCTTAAAATTTTTGAGATAGTTTGGTTCGATATAATTATAGTCAAAAGTTAATAAATCCTTTCCATAAATATAAGCCCATCTTGCAATACTTATTGCCGAAGGTGAGCTCATTTCCGAATCGACATTACCGGTATAATTTCCAAATATTTTATTTTCTTTGAATTCTGATTGCTCAATAAAGGAAGATTGAACAACCTTTAATTTTTCTATAACTGAAATATTTTTCCCATTCTTTTGAAAAGCTGTGAAATAAAATTCATCTCGGTTTGCCTTGTTTGCAATGCAAAACCCAACTCCATCATTAACATAATGAGATATTTCAAAAGCAAAAGCATCAAAAGTAGGAACCGGAATTAAAGGCAAACCCGCACCGTCTGCAATCCCTTTTGCAGCAGCCATACCAATTCTTAAACCGGTAAACGAACCCGGACCTCCTGATATTGCTACTGATTTTATATCCGGCATTGTTAATTTTAATTTTGAAAGTGAATCCTCAATCAGCTCAAACAGGATTTCGGAATGTATATTTTTTTTATTTACTCTACACTCGGAATAAATATTGTCATCCGTCAACACTGCGGCGCTACACAAATTGCCTGATGTTTCTATGGCGAGAATCGGCAAAATATTTTCAATTGTTTCAATCAATATTATTTACTTTTTAATTATCATAATTGATATTTTCACATTTTTTCATATCACTTTTAAATGTGGAAAATATACTATTCACAAAGTAGTTTTTCACAGAATCCGAGATCGGATTTTGATTTATAGAAAAACTCACTTTAGTCTCTCTTAAAAAGAGAGAAAATTTTTGTAAAATCCGAAAACCACTTTGCTTTGTGTATAGCTGATTATTTTTAAGAAAAATCAGATGACAAATTTAATAGAAATTTCCCGTATCTCCGCATCGGATTTTTTAAAGTCTATGCGATAAATATTTTTGGCAGGAAAAGCTTCAGGAAACATATCTGCCCATTCAATTAAAATTACAGCTTCGCCATCGTCAAAGTACTCTTCAAATCCAATATCTTCAAGTTCCCTAAAGTTATTAACTCTGTAAAAATCAAAATGATAAATTTTTAGTTTTCCGTAATATTCATTTACTATTGAAAATGTCGGACTTGTAACACCTTCAATTCCCAGAGCACTGCAAAGCTGCTTTACAAAAAAGGTTTTGCCAGAGCCCAAGTTACCATTCAGCAAAACAATATCTCCTTCGGAAAGTACAGTTGCAAATTGTTTTGCAATTTCGCCTGTTGCCTCTTCACTATCCGAAACTTTAACAAACGGAAATTTCATCAAGCTTTGCTTTCCAATGTTACTACAGGTAAAATCATCTCTTCCATTGATATTCCTCCGTGCTGAAAAGTATCTTTATAATGACTCAAATATTTATGATATTCGGTCGGATACACGAAGTAATAATCCTCTTTAGCAATTATATAATTTTGAATTATTCCCCTATTCGGCAGCATATAGTCTTTGTAATTTTTTACAAAAACGGCGTGCTTGTTTTCCGCTTTTAAATTTCGTCCGTACTTAAATCTTAAATTTTTTGATGCTTCTTTATCGCCAAGTACTTTAGCACCACGCAAACACCGGATACTTCCGTGATCAGTAGTAAGTACAATTTTAGCATTTTTCATCGAAGCAATAACTTTTAAAGTACCAAGCAATGAAGAGTGCTGAAACCAGCTATTTGTAAGCGAACGATATGCTGATTCGTCCGGAGCGATTTCTTTCAGCAAATCCGAATCCGAACGACCATGAGCAATCATATCCAAAAAATTTACCACAACAGCCATAAAATGAGTTTTTGAATGCGACTTAACATTTTGTTCAAACGCTTTACCTACTTCAGGATCAATGATTTTCATATACTTTAAATCTGTCTTTAATTTTATATGCCTGCTGTCAATAAGCCTTTGCAGAAGTTCTTTTTCATTTTTATTCATGCTCCTTTCATCATCATTATTTCCCGATACCCATAAATCAGGATAGCGTTCCTGAATTTCAGACGGAAACAATCCTGAGAATAAAGAATTTCTTGAATACGGTGTAGCCGTTGGAAGAATTGAATAATAATAATCTGTGCTGATATTAAAATATTTAATCAGATGCTGCTCAATAACCTCCCACTGATCTGCTCGCATGCAATCAAGAATAAAATAGAAAACCGGACCATCAGCATCATCAATTAAAGGAACAACGTAGTTATCAAATATTTCGGGACTCATAACCGGCACATCCGATTCACCAACATTGTGAACCCAATCAATGTAATTCCGCTCCACAAATTTACTAAACTCACTATTACATTCTTTGTACTGTTCGCTCAGCGTTTGTCTCAAATCTACATCTTTATGCTCGTCAAATATTTTACTCCAACTTACAAGCTTAACATAAATATCAATCCAATCCTGATAATCCATTGGTTCCAGCAGTCTTTGGCTCATTTTATTAAAATCTTGAAGATAATCTTTCGCTACATATTCATCGGATATTTGTTTTCCCTGAAGCTGTCTTTTACACGCCATTAATATTTGAGAGGGCAAAACCGGTTTAATTAAATAGCCGTCAATTTTACTCCCAATAGCATCGTGCATTAAACTTTCTTCTTCACTTTTTGTAACCATTACTACCGGAATATTTGGAGAAATTTCTTTAATTCTTGAAAGTGTTTCTAATCCGCCCATTCCCGCCATCATTTCATCCAAAAAGATTAAATCATACTGATTGTTTGAAACCATCTCAACTGCATCTTCACCATTGGCGGCAGTATCTACGTCGTATCCTTTTTCTGTTAAAAACAAAATGTGAGCACGTAGCATTTCAATTTCATCATCTACCCATAAAAGTTTGTTATTATTCTGCATAATTTTTCCTAAAATTATTGTATTGAAATCCGAACGTCGAGTCCGGCAATATTAGTTTTTGTTGC
>CAZXDS010000001.1:38168-52821 GCA_964639525.1 uncultured Melioribacteraceae bacterium
AATAAAGGCAGTTCAAAACCTGATTTTGAAAAACTAAACGATATATTAATATCGCGTGAAAATGTTTCAGTAATTTTCCGAGTTGAAATTCCAAGGTCATAACCTGTTTTTGAATTAAATTTAAGCGAGCCTGTTAAATCTCCTCCCCAAAAAGAATCAAATGTTAAATTCATTCCTAACAGTGGCGTAAAACCATAACTAATTTTTTGTGATTGCGTTTCCTGATTTCCGTCCGGTGTAATTTTCCAGCCTTCAAAATAGCTCGAAGTATAGCTGTGATTTAATGAAATCCTTTTTGCCAGTCCTTTAAGTAACTTTATCTTCTCCAATCCGGTCCAAGAAACTGACCAATTAGGACGAGGAATATACTGCACAATTTTTGACAATACCGGTACTTTAGACAATAGTGGAATAGATTCCATCCCATCTCGAAACGCCAATGTTAAACTGGCATTTCTATCCACTGCATTCCTATCATACAATTCATTAACCTTATCAATTCCCGAGCTTACAAATGGAAGAAAGAACACTTTTGGCAAAGAAAGAAAAGATCTGTCAATACTTCCGGTTGAAGTAATATTATTAACAAATACATTTCCTTGTTCGTCAGTGGTAAGAGATGTAGTTTGGTTTCTTCCCCAATTTACTTTCCAGCTTAAATCCAGTTTTGCACCTTCCCACAGTGGACGTGATGTTTTAAAATCCAAACCGTTTGATTTTTTAAAATTATCGGAAAGCACACCGTTTGGCGCCCGCGCACCGAGATCATTTGAAAGTCCAAACTGAAACGCCCGTGAAGGTCCGTTTTCAAAATTATTTGAAAAGCCCCAAAAAGATTTGAATCCGGTTCCTGAACTCGCTAATCCTGACCCCGATTTTGAATTTGATTGCCGATAGTTAACACTAATTCGTTCATAATCAAAAAATATCCATTTTGCAGTAGAAGCTAAAAAGTTTAGTCCTTTATTTATCAATGTAGGAGAATTATCCTCTTCTTTGGCAACCTCAGTTTTAACTTCTTTAGTTGTATCCTGAACAGTAGTTTTAGTTGATGGTTTGCTTACACTTTCTCTATTTCCACGCGCACCCCGTCTTCCCCTACCTGCTCCATTTCTTCTGCTACCTGATTTTTTAGTATTTCTTTTAGATGGAGTACTTTTAAAAAGCGGATCAAAAATTGATTTTAATCTTATTTGCATTCCCGCAGTTATTGTTGAAGAATTCCCTGCACTTCTTCCAAGACTTTCCTGTCTAAAATCCCTCTGCCACAAATATGAAGCCGTATATCCAAAATTAAGAGTAAAATATTTATCAAACCCAAAAATTGAAGGCAGCTTCGGTTGAGTTTTGATAGAAATATTTTGTGAATATTTATAATCATTTCCGAAAAAGGCACCTTTAAATATATCATGCCATATTTCAGATTCCGACCTTTCAAAATTATCCGCATCATTTAACAAATATGTAAGCGATGAAGAAATATCCATCTTATAATTTAGTCCGATATTGATTAACCCGTCTTTAGTTATCGCCCAATTAAAACCAAATGATCGTGCGGTAGTGAAATCACTGCTTATAGAAGGCTTGATATTTATTCCACGCGTTTGACTAAAATTTCTGTTACGCTTTGCTGTTGCATTTAAGGATAATGTTTGCGGAGTGTAATTAAACTTGGCATTTTTATAATCTTTAAATATTTTAAAGAATCCGCCAATAAGAGGAATATCAGCAAACTTAAAGAAATTAGCACTACTGAACTTAAGGTTGTAACGAGCACTAGCATTCCAAACCCAATTTTTTTGGCTAAGTGTTGTCGGGTTACGACTAAAACTTCTATTATAATTAAATGCAAGCGAAACGTTATTAACAATATCCTGAATGTACCAATGACGTGTAGGAATTTTTAGTTTGAAATTAGAAACCGACCACGATTCCGATGTATTTACTGTGTAAGTATCTTCAATTAACTGTCTTTCTGCTTGAGCAACGTCAACATTTTCCAATTTTTTCTGCTCTATAGATTGCCTTTGCCGCGTGGCAGCTTCTTTTACTAAAATATCTGTACCGGGAATATACAACGGCTTGGCTACAGATTCTGTCCTGGAATAAACTAAATTAAAATTACTGCCCTGCAAATTAAAAGGGAGTAATTTAAGTACATCTAATTTTACCGATAAACCCCAGTTCCTACTATCAACTCTGTTTCCAAATTGTTGATTTAATTTATGAAAATATGGATCTGTCTGACTCATGTTAACACTAATAGTTGCAAAATCTGCAAGTTTAAACGCTGCATTAGCACTGTAAGCCCAGCCTTTTGTATCATTTGCACCAAGAACGCGCAGCTCATTCAGCCAAACTTGACCGGATATTTTATCATCAAAAACATCAAAGCCGGATTTTTGCGGAGTATTAAAAATACCAAATTGCAAAAATGTAATTTTCGTTAATGTAGGTTTTCCCCTAATTCCATAAAAATGCCCCGGTTTCCCTTCCACAGGAACTTCAAACAAATCGGGTGTAGGAATTGAATCTAAATCACGAATTGATTTAATAGTCGTAAGTTTTGCAAAATCAATAAATATATTTTTCCATCCTCCACGTAATGGCTGTTTATATTCGTAATAGTTTAATGTATCGGTACCAAATCTAAAATAAATATCGGCGCTGTGATCATTTAACGATTCGTAATGAGAAACCGAACCACGCGAAGAATCTTCATCTCCAAAAACAAAAAGTTTAAGTTCTTTGTAATTAAAAACATCCAAGGGACGAAACAAATATTTAACGACGTCTCTATGGTCTCCTTTTTCTAAGTCTTTAATTGTTAACTGCAAAGCCTGCTCGTTTTTTAACACAGTCTGAGTTGTTTGTGTTTTATCTCTTTCCTGAAAAACTCCCGGAGGACTCTTATAACTCGGGTTATCTTCGACACTTACTGTTGAAATTAGAAGCGTTGTATCAGATTCAGTTACTCTCGGCGGATCTAATATTTTTTGCCACTGATTACCTACAAGATTAAAATCATAAATTCTGGCATGAAACTCAGAGTTTAAATTTGAAACCCAAAGTCTTATTGATTCAACAACAGTAAAAGTCGGATTTCCTATTTCCTGTGTAAACTCTTTTAAAGGAATTTTATATTGGAACCAATGATTTTCCCCTCGTCCGCCAATAAATTTATTGGCTGCACTTGTATCTAATGGAATTTCATATCTGAAATAATTATTCACCCTATCAAGAGTAAAGTTTCTATTAAGGTCTTCACTATCCGGCACTCTTCCCAAATCAGAAAGTATTGCATTCCCCTGAGTACCATTAATTTCGACGTAATTATCCGGGTTAGTACCGGTACCAATCTTAAAATTATCATTACTCGGGTCAGGGAAAACATCAGTTATTCTACTTCTCTCTTCTCCATCTTCAATTCCGTCAATTCCGGTATCTTCACCTTGATCAAGTAAATCATTTTGATTTTTATCTTCAGTATCCAATTCTCCATTTGGGATAACATCCTCGCTAATTTCACCAATATCCAAATTGAACATTGCATCAGTTGGGGTACCCGGACTTAGTTGAATCCAAAATTCTATTGAAGTGATATTCTGCTCAACCAAGTTGTTAGCTGAAGTGGAGAGTCTTTTCATCATTCCACCCCAATTTTTTTGCGGTTCAGTTTCAAAATCGGTTGTAGGAACATAATTATAAGAACCACGCTCTGTGGGACGCACAATCATATCAAGAACTGTAATCTGCTGATTCTGCGTGGAAACGCTCTTTCTATCACCAAATATATCGGGAACCTTAACATCTGACGGCAGCACATTATACCAAAATGTTTTTGCTTTGTAAGACATTTGCGCCAACTTTGACAAATTCCCAATACCTACCATATCGTCAGGAACAGAAAGATCAGACCAATTTCCATAACTAATTCCCACAGGAATTATTTTTTTTGCACCTTCAAAATCATCAACATAAGCAATGCTTTGTCCGGCATCATCAGCAATTGTACTCTTCTTAGTATTTGGATCCGGACTCATGTAAGCAAATTCGCCTCTAACTGTTAATGAACTCATCTCGGAAGTAGAAAAGACTTTATCCAACCCTTTTGTAATAAATGGCAAATTCATCTGAGTTCCAAAATCCAAGCCCATAATTGTATTGTTTATCGGCTCTTCACCAATTCTTACTTTTTCACTTAACGTTTGCTGATTTAATGTTAAAAATGAAAATCCGAGATGTGTTTTTTTACTAAAATCATAAATACCTCTAAAACCAAACAGCGTTTTAGAAGCAAGCTGGAACAAATCATTTTTTTCGTAACTTATTTTTAAATTTGCTCCCGGTACAAGTGCTGCATCATTTATAATATTTACTTCGCCAATATTGTAATCAACTTGATAATCAACACCTTTCTTTAATTCTCTGCCATCCAATGTAACTCTCACTGAATTTTCAACCGCGTTAAATCCAATTTGAAATTTGGATGTTACCGATGCTGAATACTCTCCGGTCATAAGCCATTTATCTTTATCCCTATCCTGCTTTGCAAATGTTACTGTAGTATCATAAACCGCTTGATACCTTTTATCAGCATCAAGATTAGCAGGGTAACTATTACCAAACGGCTGTAGCTTAGGAAAAACAATTTCCCCGGTTGAAGACAAAATGGTACGCCCGGGGAAAAAGTCGAACTTACCGTCAGGTTGTGTACTAGTACCGCTTTCATCTGTTTTATCAAGTTCAAATGCTTGTAAAAATTTCACACCGTTCAACTCGGGAACAGGTTCTTGCCCATCAAGTGCATAATTTATATTGAATTTAAAACCTTCTTTCTTAATATCCCTGCCTCCAACAGGATAGAAATTACGCAGTTGCAATTTCCAGGCTGTAGTATAACTCGGCTGTAAGTTTGGCGGTTTTACTAATTTAAGGACAATTGTTTTACTCGTATCATTTTGAATATCTTTAATAAATTCACCGTAAAACAAATCATCTGTTTGGGATTGGCTATTTGGTCCTTCAATTCTATATGCAACGGCTATTGCATCCTGCTGCTGAATTTGATTAATAAATGTTATATAGCCGGTATGTTTTTCATAAATATAATCAACACCTGGAGTAAGAAGTAAAAATCTTCTATTGACCACACTCCGCCCATTTACCGTTTCGAGAAGTGTATCGCGTCTGGTATCGTAAAATGTATTGGGATCTTCCCCATCCTTTCTTGATCTCAAATCAATAAAAGCACTTCCTTTTCTTTCCTTCGGATTAAAAATACCTTGATAAGTTTTCCAAACTTCAATGTCCTTTATTTCATAAAAAGTTGCATTTTGATTTGGATTAAATGTTGGAAATCCATAGTACAAATAGAAAAAATTAAATGCGGAAGAAGTGTCAGCATAAACCGAATCAATAAAATAATGGTTAGTAGAATAATTATAAGCGTGAAGTTGAAAATCCTGATTAGCTGAACCACCGGTTACATTAACTTCCTGCACTTCACTCTTTTTTTGTGAAGCTAATGCTGTTAATGAAAATGGGCCCATTTGAAATCTTGCTTTAATTCCAAATAGGGCTTCACTGCCGCCAACCAACGGAGTTGTTTTTAACGATACATTTCCCGCTTCAATACTTTGAATAATTTCATCATCGTAGCCTGTGTATTTCAAACTCAATTGATTTTCATACTGAAATGTTCTTTCAGTATTCCAATCTGCATTGATAGCCAATTTATCACCAATTGTTCCGGTAACGCTTATTTGAACCTGTTGTTTAAAATCAGGTTCGTTTTTTGTGTTGCCAAGTGCCGATGCTGTAACTCCTTCGGTAGTTTCATTGCGCCAAGCACCGTGAATATCTACTGAACCATTAATATGAACACTTATTTTAGGTGGTCCGAAAATGCTTAAAAACGAAGTGCTCGGTAACGGGATCTCAATTGTTGTAATATCTGCCAATAAATCTTTTAGTTCGTACTTGCCGGATTTCAATTCGTACGCATAACCGGTATCTTCCCAAATATCCCGCCTTCCCCATTTCAACTTCATCTTTATGTATTGCTCAATGGGGATTTTCAATTCCGGCTTCATAACATTACCTGCAATTTGCTCTTTTATAATTACAAAATTACCGGTAGAATCCAACTCAACAATTCTTCTTGAATTTTGAGCTGAGGGATAAATAAAAAATGGTGTCGAATTGGGTTTGTGAAACTCAGTATTTGGCTTATCTTTAAATTCGTGTGTGAAATGCTGAAGCCTTGCTGTAGAATCGTGTGAAAGAGAATCCAGACGTAATGAATCAAGATTTATTTTTATATTTTTAATATTTTTTTCTTTCGCCAAAATTGAATCGAGAACAGCTTTTGACAAAGTTGAATCCGCCAAAAGTGAATCGGCTATATTATTCGTCAGTTTTGAAGAAGAAGAGTCAGTTAAACTATCGCTGTTTAGAAATGCAAAATCCGGTAAGCTTGTTATCTTATTGTTTAAATTAGAATATATTAAATTTGAAGCATCAGCAAATGAGTTTGGGTTAGCTGTATTAGCCTGACCATCCCATAAATTGATATAGCTATCATAATTGGATTTGTCGGGTGCAGAAAATCCATAAATAAAAATTAAAAAGATAACCACCGAAAGAAACAGGAATACCCTATTTCCTTCAAATAGAACTTTTTTCATAAAAGCTTTAATAAAAAAACCTGTAATAAATTAAACAAAGCGTATAAGTGTTTCTATAGTCCCTCAGATTATCTTTAATTTTAATATTAAAAAATATGCAAATTGAGTAATAAATTCAATTTATTGTTTAAAATCCTAAATAATTGACCAACAATTTTTTTCGACAAAAATCTAAATTAAATCATCCATGTGTGCAAATTCTTCAAAAGTATCCACAATTTCATTATTATGAACTACAACAGCACTGAGCTTATTTCCATAGGAAGCACCTGTATCAATATTGGCGCTGTTTGAATCTTCATTAAAGATAATTTTTTGATGTTTTGTATGTCCAAATATTTGTAATTTGCCGATATTCATTAATGGTTGTCGATTCCATAAAACACCCCAGTCACTTATTTTATCCGAATAAACATACTCTTCCAACAACTCTAAATCCACAGGAATATCCTTCGGTAAAATGTGATAATACTTTTCAGAAATTCCTGCGTGCGAAATAAAACAGTCGTCTAAATTGTAAAACAAAGGTTGACTTTTAATAAATTCAAGGTGTTTAAATATTGCGTCCTCGTGATTGCTATATGATTCCATAGTTGATTCGTTACCGTTAAAAATCCAAGAACGTGCAAAAATACTTTCAGGGTCTTTAAAAAAATGATAGAACATATAGTCGTGATTTCCGGGAGTAAATTTAATTTCAGAATTTTGAATAAAATGAATTACCTCATAGCCAAACTTCCCCCTATCAATTAAATCACCGACACAATAAACTTCAACAGCAGGATAAGAAGATTTTAGTTTTTCCAATAATGCTATAAATGTATAATAGCATCCGTGTATATCACCAATAACAGCAACCATAATTATTTTATATTATAAGTTTCAAAAGCAAATTTATTCAATTCATCTCTAAACTTCGGGTGCGAAATGTTAATTAGCGACTTAGCCCTTTCACGAACTGATTTCCCAAAAAGATTTACAACGCCGTATTCCGTTACAACATAGTGAACGTCTCCACGTGAAGTAACAACGCCGGCACCCGGTTTTAACATTGGAACAAGACGGCTGACCGAACCATCCTTTGAAGTAGAAGGCAAAGCAATAATTGGTTTACCGCCTTCCGAATGTGCAGCACCTCTAATAAAATCAACTTGTCCGCCAATGCCGCTGTAAAATCTAGTGCCGAAAGAATCGGAACAAACTTGTCCTGTTAAATCAATTTCAATTGCCGAATTTATTGCAACCATTTTATTATTTTTTGCAATCACAAAAGGATCATTCACATATTCCTGCGGATGAAATTCAATTATCGGATTATTATCAAGAAAATCATAGGACTTTTTAGTTCCAAGCACAAACCCTGCAATAATTTTTCCGGGATGCAATGTTTTTTCTTCACCGTTAATAATTCCCTCTTCAACGAGGTCAATAATCCCATCGGAAAACATCTCTGTGTGAACTCCCAAATTTTGTCTGTCATGCAGATAATTCATCACCGCATCAGGAATTGCACCGATTCCCATCTGTAAAGTTGCACCGTCTTCAATTAAGTTAGAAACATTTTTTCCTATACTGTCATAAATATTAAGCAAATCCTGACTGGCATTCGGGTCTATTTGCGGAAGTTCCATCAGAGATTCATCATGTTCAACTATATAATCAATTTTATTTACATGAATAAAACTGTTGCCCAAACCACGCGGCATATTTTCATTTACTTGTGCAATTATTATTTGTGCCTTTTCAGCCGGCGTTTTTATATTTCCAACATCAATGCCATAACTGCAAAAGCCGTGTTCGTCCGGAGGTGATACATGAATGAAAGCTGCATCGGGTTTAATAATTCCCTTCTTAAAAAGTAGTGTAACTTCCGAAAGAAAAATTGGGATAAACTCTGCACGCCCATCATTTATAGCCTGCCTGGTGTTGTGTCCGATAAAAAACGCTTTATGCTTAAAGTGCTTTTCCATTCCCGGTTGAACATACGGTAAATCACCGACTATGAGAATATGATAAATTTCCACATCTTCAAGTTGATCTTTTTTCCGCACAAGTGCTCTAATCAGTTCAAGCGGAGCAGCACAACCCGGCTGCACTACAATTTTATTCCCCGAACTAATTACTTCCATTGCTTCATCGGAAGTAACTAATTTTGATTTATATTTTGAAAACCAAACCGAATTATTCGGTGCTTTTATTTTAGATTCTGTTATCATTTTATATTCGTTATTAAAAACTTTTGATATTAAATTATTTTTTCCGTTTTAGTCTAATTAATTTGGTGAAAATATGTGTAACCGTTTAAACTCCATGTTAAAAATATTTGCTAATGCCTCATTTGTACATGAGCCTTGATGAAAACAAACCCCGCGGCACAAACCTTCATCACCAAGTAATGAATTAATTACTCCGTTATCGGCAATATCCATTAAATATTTAACCGAAGTATTTGTCAATCCGTAACTTGCAGTTCTTGAAACAAGTGCAGGCATATTCGGCACACAATAGTGAATCACATTATGCTTAACAAAAATGGGATTTGAAATTGTAGTCGGATAACTTGTTTCGATACAACCGCCCTGATCAATTGAAATATCAATTATTACGGAACCTTTTTTCATTGTTTTTACCATTTCTTCGGTAACTATGTGAGGAGATTTTATTCCGCTAACCTGAACCGCACCAATTAAAATATCCGCAAATTTTACACCTCTCGCAATTGTATACGGGTTTGCTGCAACAGTGGTAATATTTTTTCCAAGTATATTTTGAATTCGCCTAAGTTTGTAAACATCCTTATCCAAAACGATAACTTGTGCACCTCTGCCGATTGCAGCACGAGCAGCATTAAAGCCAACAACGCCCGCACCAAGTATAACAACAGCAGCCGGTGCAACTCCGGCAATTCCTCCGACCAATATCCCACGACCGTTTGGGATATCACTTTTTAAGTATTTTTCACCAATATGCAGAGCTATCTGACCCGCAATTTCGCTCATTGATTGAAGCACGGGCATTTGTTCGCTGTTTTCAATCAGCTCATAACTTATTGCCGTGATGTTCTTATTAAGTAGAGTTTTGATGATATTCTTTTTTCCAATTGCCAAATGAAGAAAAGAAAACAGAATTTGTTCTTCTGTTAAAAGTTCCGCTTCATCATCAGTTAAAGGTGTAATTTTTGCAAGTAATTCGGATCGCTGAAAAACTTCTTCCTGCGAATAGACTATATCAGCTCCAACACTGCGATATTCTTCATCGTGAAAATGACTTCCGTCGCCTGCACCGCTTTGAATATAAACACTGTGCCCGCCTCTAACAAGAGTATCAACACCCGCCGGTGCAAGTGCTACTCTTTTTTCTTCAAACAATGTTTCTTTTGGTATTCCAATTCTCATAAAGCATCTTTTAATTGATTTATTTAAGAAAAATAAATAGAAATTCTCCATTTTCCAAAATGGGCAAAACCATTTGATAATTCAGAACAAACTGTAAGTTTGAATATATGATATTACCAGTTAAATCCTTGTTTTTTGTAAAGAAATTTTACTAATACAAATATTGCAAGATTAACCCAAAATTAGAAATTAGCAAAACAGAATAATTATAATAATATTCTACCTTCTAAATTCTAAGTTGCACTTTAGTGCGTTAGGCAACATACAACACATTAAAATTTAAATATTCTGATACTTAAATATCAAATAAAATAATTTTCAAAATTCTATTTTTTACTTTGCCGTATTAAACTTTATAAATATATCACCAACCGGCCAGCGTGGTCTTAAATTAAGTGTATCAGGGAAAAACACAAATCTTTCAGAAGGCTCAAACGGCAGCATTTTACCGTAATTGTAAGTCCCGCTGCTGTCTTCATCAATAAAGCCCCAAAGAATATATTTACCCGGCAGAACTCTTTTGAAATCAAAATTGTTTGAACTGCCTTTAATATTAAGCGAATATTTTTTTGAATTTTTCGCTATTGGATTTAATTTGAGCACAATCGGATATTTTGAACTGTCCTTTACAATTTTACCGGAAACCCCGGAGAAATATAAATCGCTGATAGTCTTAAATTTATAAGTATAAATAGAATCTAATTTATTACCGGCAGCATCAATAATATTATTTAAGTCAATTTTTATAGAATAATTATTTTTGGGACGAAGAATAATTTTTGATATCACAGAAAACGAAGCGTCATCCCTTTTTAATAAACTGTAAGGAACCGAATTGTTTTTGCTGTCGCGAAGTGAAATTAATTTATCAAGACCGGCAATCTTAAAACCGTCATCAAAATTAAAAGTAATATTCACATCATTATAATCAGACTCATTTTTTTTAAAACTTGTTGAAACATTTACAATTGACGGAGCAACTGTATCCGGTTTTGTATTTACTACAAAATTATTGGATCCATTATCAGAAATATTTCCGTATAAATCTATAATGTTATTTGATATTAAATAGTTTTCATTTTCAGAAATTAAACTATCATTAAATGAAATAAAATATTTTTTTGGTCCTGCTTTGCCCTTATACAAATATTTTACGCTATGTTTTGCTGAATTTGTAGAATCGAAAATGTAAAAATTCTCGGCGGAAATTTTTGTACTATCTGTAAATTCACTTAATTCAATCATCAAATGATTCCGGTCTGTCATTGTAATGTTAACTACATTTGGTTTTATAGTATCATCCTTTGTAAGAAAATAATCAAGATTTGATACTAAAGAATCTTTATCGGAAAGAGTAATTATTTTGTTTGGAACTCCATATTCGTCTTCGCCTACATTATAGAGCAAATCCTTAAATTCATCTTTAATTGCAAAAACGAGATATTTTCCGTTGGCTAATCCTGCAATAGAGTATTTCCCATCCAGTCCAATTTGAGAAACATAGTTCGGTTTCTCTGTACTCGGGTCAACTGAATTGGAATCCAATAAATATGCAAAAACCATCACACCGGTAGTTTTTGCCGAATAAACCTTACCGCTTATCTGTCCTTTATCAATTATATTTCCGGTTGAAAATGTTAAATTGAACGCAGATTTCATTTTGTTTTTATTATTCAAGTCTGCAAGGTTTGTCCCCACAGTAATTATGTAAGTAATATCCTTCCGTAATGAATCATTAAAGTTCATTGTTAATGTTTTCCCGCTCCAGTCATATTCAACACCGCCTTCCACTGCCGGAGAAATAAAGATTGCATCATAAATGGAGTTTTTATCAATATATTCAGAAAAATTGAATTCAACGGACATATCGTTAAAATTTGTAGTTCCGTTAGGTGGATTTGTTTCAATTATTTCCGGTGGAATTCTGTCAACTTCTCCTCCTCCGGGAGGTAATTGATTTGCACATTTCCAAAGTATAAACACAGATAAAACCAAAAATATTATATTTAATTTTTTCATTTTTTCGTTACCCGCCATCTTCTGTATTTCTGTACATTTCTATTTTGCTGAGCTCTTGTTTTCGCAAACAAATGACCGCCATCACCTGACGCAACAAAATAATAAAAATCATTTTTTTCAGGATAAAGCGCTGCTTCAATTGCAGCTTTACCCGGATTATTTATCGGTCCCGGCGGAAGTCCTGCATAAATATAAGTATTGTATGGGGATTTTATTTCCAAATCTTTGAAATATATTTTATTGTGTCTTTTCCTTTCCCTAATTAAATATTGTACTGTGGGATCAGCTTGTAAACGCATATTGCTGTTCAATCTATTGTAATACACTCCGGCAATTCGTTTAAATTCCTCAGCTTTGTTCGATTCCCCATCAATTATTGATGCTAATGTTAATATTTGATGTCTGTTCATTCCCAACAATGCCATTTGAATCCTTGCATCTTCATCAAATAATTTATCTTGAGCTTCTTTCAATTTTTTAAAAACTTGTTCAGCAGTATTGGGGTTATGAAAATAGTACGTTTCAGGTAAAAGATATCCTTCTATTGAATTCTCTTTTATATTTAAACTATTTAAGTATTTTTTATTTGAACTTAATTTAACAATTTTAGTAGAATCAAGTCCCAGTTCCTTTTGCAAAAGGCTTGCCAAATTATTTTGCCATATTCCTTCCTGGATAGTAACTAATTTTTGACTGTCGTGTGTACCGTCGGTTAACAAATTAATTAAATCAAAATAATTTTGTCCGTTATTAATTTTGTAAACACCCGCCTTAAATTCACTGCCGGTTTGGGTAAAAAACACTGCGAGTTTCATCATAAATTTACTGTCAATAACGTCTTTATCGTAAAGCCAATCAACAATTTCAAAAACATCTTCACCTCTGTTTATTTTAAGAATGAGTGTCGATTTTTGATGATAATAATGCGGAAGATAAAATGATATAATTAACATACCGAAAATAAATCCGAACAGAATGGAAGAAATGATGAAGTCTTTTCTATTTAATATTTCCTTCCAACCGAATTTACTTTTTTGTTTTTTAATGATATGAATCAATGGTTTCAATTTATAAATAATGTATATTCTACAAAAAAATTTAAGTTATAAAGTTAAGAATTTTTGAGTATTATTTTTTGAATCAATTTCCAATCAATCACTTTTTCTTTATTCCAAAAATCAAGCGATATGTTAGTACAAAAACAATAATCAGAAATGCTAATAAAGTAATAGGCGGAAGACCGCCACTCCATTTGGAAACATCATACCATGAGTTAACGCCCATAAACAAAAGATGAAAACTTGTAAAAATCAATGCAATTTTTATTAGTTGCAGATATGAATTTTTAATTTTGAAGACAGTTTTACTAAAAACCTTAATGAAGGAAATAATTCCCGCAATTAAAAGCATTATCAATGCAATATTTGCAAACAATAAACTAAGTTCACCGCTGATACTTAACTTTTGCGTATTGTAAAAATTTGGAAAATATTCCTTACCGAAAAGAATTATTGAAATTAAAAAATGTAAAATTATTAGAGCCAAACCACTCAAACCGAGCAAAGTGTTCTCCTTTTTAGCGGATTTGTTGTAAATATTTCTTTTCTTTTTGTATTGACTAATCAATAGCGATGCCGCAATAATTACAACTCCTGACAAAGAGAAAACTTTATTGAATAAATATAAAGGTAATTGTTGAATTGAGGTTGTGCCGAGCCAAATATAGCGAGCAAATGAATAAACAAATCCAAGTAAAATTGTTAATGTAATTAATAGATAATTAGTTCTACTCATAATTGAAAAGATTGTAAATTGATTGATTTTTTATTTTTGAGCCAAATATAAGCAATAGAAATTGAATTTTACGAAAAGGAAACTCTCAATTGTGTAACTCGAATCAACTAAAATAACTTTTATTTTTAATACTCGGGAATGCGTTATAACTCAATGAATATTTTTTGCCGGCTTCGTATAATGTTTTTGCACGATATGCAATCATCGCCCCGTTATCACCGCAAAATTCAATTTTAGGAGAAACAAATTTTAGATTAAAAGAATTCGATATTTCTCTCATCCTGTTCTGAATTGCTTTGTTTGCAGCTACACCGCCGACAAGAGAAACAGATTTAAACTTATAAAAATTCAAAGCTTTAATAACATTCTTGGTCAGTGCATCAACAACCGATTTTTGAAATGAAGCGGCAATATCAGGTAAAATATTTTCCGGAATATTTTCCGATTCGCCGAATTCCTTTTGTACATATCTAAGCACCGCAGTCTTAACGCCGCTGAAAGAAAAATCCAATTCGTTTTTGCATTTTGCAACCGGAAATTTCACAAAATTCTCATTTCCTTTTTGAGCAAGTTTTTGAATATTCGGTCCGCCCGGATATTCCATACCGAGTAATTTTGCAACCTTATCAAATGCTTCACCCGCCGCATCATCAATAGTACTGCCAAGCTGCTCTATTTCCAAATTGCTTTTTACATTTAATAGTAATGTGTGCCCGCCTGAAACAGCAAGACACAAATACGGAAACTCCGGTTTTT
>CAZXDS010000002.1:0-43545 GCA_964639525.1 uncultured Melioribacteraceae bacterium
GGCAAACTCCTCAATGTAAATTGCACTAATAATGTTGTCAACTGCGATAGCAGTTGAATTCTTAATAACTATGGACGCAGTCCATAGTTTGTTTCTAAAACATATCCGAACTGCGAAAGCAGTTCAATTAACTGTTTTTATATTCTACGGACAGATTGAAATAATCCTATATTGCTTGTCTCTAATAATTTTTAATAGTTGTTCTTTTTACCGAATAAGCTTTTGTTCCTTTTTATTCACTTGTATTGTTCCAGTAAATTCGTGGTAGTACCATTAATAATTTTGTAATTTACTTACGACTTAAGTTGTGGGGAAATAAGAAATTACGAGTTTCATTTACCGTTTTAACGGTTCTTTTAAACAAATTTGTCAAGAGTATTTGATTCTGAATCAATGTACTGGTTCTCTCTGAATTCCTGACTGACTCAGCTATTTAGTAAGTATATTTAATCTTTACTATATTTGAATCTTAAATTTTTGAGGAATAAATGAAGTTTATTGAGAAATTACAAGGATTAAAAGATAAATACGAAAGTATAAACCAGAGACTTTCGGATCCTGAAATTGTATCCGATCAGGCAAAATTGATTAAGTTAAGCAAGGAAAGAAGCGAGCTTAATCCCATTATTGCAGCTTACGATGAGTATTTTGAAGTGATTAAAAATATTAAGGGCAACGAAGAAATAATGAGTTCGGATGAAAAAGAACTTGCCGAGCTCGCCGAGATGGAATTGGAAGAATTAAAAGAACGAAAAAGCAACCTCGAAGAAAAAATTAAAGTTTTGCTTATCCCCAAAGATCCAAACGATGATAAAAACGTCATTGTTGAAATTCGTGCAGGAACGGGAGGCGATGAAGCCGGAATATTTGCTTACGATCTTTTAAGAATGTACACCCGCTACATTGAGCTGCGCGGTTGGAAACAGGAAATGATTGATGCTAACGAATCAGGGATGGGCGGAATTAAAGAAGCTGTGTTTAGTCTTTCCGGTCAAGGTGTTTATGGCGATATGAAATTTGAAAGTGGCGTACATCGTGTTCAGAGAGTGCCTACAACCGAATCAAGCGGTCGAGTACATACTTCGGCGGCATCCGTTGCCGTTATACCTGAAGTTGAAGATGTTCAGGTTGACATTGCGCAAAAGGATATCAGAATTGATGTTTACCACAGTGGAGGCGCCGGCGGGCAAAATGTTAATAAAGTCGAAACGGCAATTAGAATAACTCACTTGCCGACAGGAATTGTAGTTCAATGCCAAGATGAGCGGTCACAGTTAAAAAATCGTATTAAAGCAATGAAAGTTTTAAAGGCAAGAATTTTTGATAAGATGGTACAAGAGCAAACTGATGAAATTTCTGCAACTCGACGTACTATGGTAAAAAGTGGTGATAGAAGCGACAAAATTCGCACTTACAATTACCCGCAAAATCGTGTTACTGACCACCGGATTGGCCTTACTCTTTATAATTTATCCAATATTATGGAGGGAGACTTAAATGAATTAATTGAAAAATTGAAAATCGCTGACCGAACGGAAAAACTGAAGCAATTTTAAATCATGAAAAAAATCTTATTTATCACATTTTATTGGCCGCCTTCCGGAAAAGCTTCAATGCACTGGCCTTTGAAAATGATAAAATACCTCCCGCAATTCGGATGGCAGCCAACTGTACTTACGGTAAATAAAGACACCTTTTCAGAAGAAGACAGCAGTTTTGAAAATGAATTGCCCAAAACTTTGCAGGTAATTAGAACTCACTTTTGGGACCCGTTTGTTCTTTACAAAAAATTTCTCGGAAAGTCACCCGACGACAAATTAGTGGCTTCGGAAGCTTTGACAAAAACTGATAAAAGTCTTACACAAAGAATTTCAATTTGGATAAGAATGAATTTGTTTATTCCCGATGCGAGGATGGGCTGGTATTTCCCGGGAGTTTCCGAAGCACGCAAGATATTGGGAAATGAAAAATTTGATGCCATTTTAACAAATGGTCCGCCACACACAACTCATTTGCTCGGGAAAAAATTAAGCAAGGAATTTAAACTTCCTATGGTTTCAGTGTTCATCGATCCGTGGGTAGATATTTCATATTATAAAAATCAAAAAAGAAATTTTTTAACATTAAAATTAGATAATTATCTTGAAAAGTCTGTTGTGAATTCTGCTTCTAAATTAGTATTTGTTACAAAAGGACTTATCAAATATTTTATCAAAAAATATCCGTCCCTTAAGGGAAAGGAAAACTTGCTCTATTGGGGGTATAATGAAGAAGATTTTATAAATATAAACGGTTGTTCTGATTCAGCTAATGATGAAAAAATTATTCTACATGCCGGAAATATTTTTGATTACCAAAACCCTAAAAATTTTTGGCTAACAATTAAAAAAGAAATTGACGGTGGGGCAAAGTTAAAAATAAAATTTGTTGGAACTGTTGGTCCGAAAATTAAATCTGAAATTATAAACAACGGATTGGAACAGTTCACTGAGTACTTGGGGTTTTTGCCTTACAAAGAAGTAATAATAGAAATGTGCAAAGCCGACTACTTGTTAGTATGTGCAACGGAACCGCGTCACGTTCCGGGTAAATTATTTGAATATATGAGAACAGGAAATACGATTATCGCTTTCGGTGATGGCAACGAGGAAGTAAAAGAAATTTTGCAGAAAACTAATTCGGGAATGTTATTTAATTATCAAGACTCCGCAATCGAAATTTTTACCAAAAGTGATTCACTAAAAACAAATTTAGAGGAAGTTAAAAAATTTGATAGAAAAGTAATTGCAGAAAAATTGGCTGCAACATTAAATGAACTATAAAGGGAATATAAATTTATCAGACATTTTTTTCTTTTATAGAGTAAACATCCCATAAAAATTTGAAATCGAACAATACCGCTATTCTGTAGCAACCATAAGCAAAAAACGGGGCGGCTATAACATCAACGCTGTAATGCGTATGTTGGATTAGTACTGCAACGCCTACAAGAAAAACACCGGCAAGAAAAATGTATCTCAATTTTTTCGTTGGTGCGGTTAAAAACAGCATAAACATAGTTGCAGTGTGTCCTGAAAAAAACAAATCTCTCATCAAAATTTTACCACTGCCGAAAAGTTGAACAAGCGGATCTACAAGCGGAATAGTATGCGGTGTTGGGTTTAATGGAAGAGAATACATCGCAATAATTCTGATAAAAATTATTAAGGCATAAGTTTGTATTGCAATTAAAAAGTGTTTCGGATATTGAAGCAAATTAACTATTCCCAAAATAAGACCACCGTAGATAAGAGTAAAAGTAAACCAAGTAACATTTATCGGGTTAAACCAAGACAGGAAAGGATCCTCAAAGGAAACTCCGCTTCTGCTCTCATTAAAATTTAAGAAATTCGAATACGCTGATAATGCAACAATTAAAAGGATAAGCGAAATAATAAAAACCATATTAAACTTTTTATATTTAAATATTTCTTTCCACGCCGCTATCATTTATCACCTTTGCCGGTATCATTCTTCTTTAATAGCGAAGCGGTAAACCCGAAATATTTTTCTCCACCTTGATTTAAATATACTTTAGCTTCGTGCCCGATTTTGTTTAATAATTTTTTGTGGTAACTTTTTTCTTGTGCGGTCATTTCCCTTTTACCAATGTTGAGCATTGATAGAATACCTGAATAGTAGTCCTTTAATGTAAAGGTTAAGTTCAAACTATCTAAATATTCAAAATTTCTATCGGAATAATATTTTTTTAAGTTAGCCATTTCAGAAGGAAGAATGTTGGAATTATCGAAAATATTTTGAATAAATTTCGGTATAATTTCTACATTAGTTGTTATTTCACCCACGCACAAAAGTCCGCCTGGTTTTAATATGCGTTTTAGTTCTTTAATGATTTTGTTTTTATTGCTTGCACTTATTGATGCCTGAGCATAAACCAAATCAAATGAATCACTATCAAAATCAGTAAATTCAAAATCCATTATTACTAATTTGACATTTGGATTCTCATTTAATCTGAGTTTGGAATTTATCAGGGAATCGTAATCCTCAACAATAACATTAACTGTCATCTCGGATTCTGAGGCAAGCAGTGCCGCAATAGCTTCGCTTTCGGAGCCTACAACAAGAATATTTTTATTGTTCAGTTCAATTCTACTTACAAGAAATTTGTATTGCGCGTCAAGACCAGGCAATAATGGTTTGAAATTTTCAATCATCAGTTTAACTTGTTTATTAAAATTGTTAATGTAAAATTAGTGATTTGTTTTATGTAACAACAACAGCCTGAATATTAAAGTCATATTTAAATTGAGAGCTCTTAATAAAGTATTGTTTATATCCGGAAATTATGGGTGAACTATTAAAACCGTTGTCGCAGACCCGTATCGGGAAACGGTTGCAAATGTTCTAAGCTATCATTAACCGGTTTACCGGTTTTAAATTGCATAATTTAGCAAAAAATCTCCAAAGTTATTTGCGTAACTTGTTATTATAATTGAAGTTATTTTTTTACCCATAATTTATAGTTTATATCAATATTTTACTGTCCCATCCTGTTACTTTTATTATTAAATCTATAAGCCAAAGTAACTGCAACCAAGGCAAGACTAACGGAAAGCCCGATCCAAACGCCGAAAGCTTTTAAATTAAAATGGAAACCGAGCAAATAGCCAAGTGGAATTCCAATAATCCAATATGAAACAAATGTAATTAGTGTTGGAACTTTTGTATCTTTTAAGCCGCGTAAAATACCGAGTCCGGTTGCCTGGAGTCCGTCAAAGATTTGAAACAAAGCAGCAAGAATTAATAGACTCGAAGTAATTTTTATTACTTCAATATCTGAAATATATAATTCCGGCAGTAATTTTCTAAATGTAAGAAATACTAATGCGGAAATTGACATAAATCCCATTGAAAGCAGCAGTGTAGAAAATCCCGCATGGCGTAAATCTTTTCTGCTGTTTTTACCAAGGCCAATAGCAACGCGAATTGTTCCGGCAGATGAGATGCCGAGAATAATCATATAAGTAATTGAAGCGAGATTCATTGCAATTTGGTGTGCTGCTAATTGAACTTTTCCCATCCAGCCAATCATTACAGCGGAAAATGCAAATGCAGCAACTTCAAAAAAATATTGAAATCCACTTGGCAAACCGATTGAAATTATTTTTCGTATAATTTGTTTATTAATTTTGTTTCTCCAAAACAAACGCAGATAATCTTTGTTCTTCACAGAAAAATGCACATACAAAATTATTGCAATTGCCATTCCGCTTCGTGTAAATAAAGTTGCGAAACCTGCACCGTTAAGTCCGAGTTTCGGCATTCCCAAATTTCCATAAATCAAAACCCAATTGATAAAAATATTTCCGATATTTGCTGCGAGAGCAATTATCATCGGTGGATTTACCATAGAAAGCCCTTCGAGATAATTACGGTAATTTTGAAAAAGCATCATTGGTAAAACCGACATTGCGAGTATTAGTAAGTAAGAACCGGCAAAGTTAGTAACATCAATCGCTTGGGAAAATACTTCCATATTTTGTGATATAAAATAAAGTGCAAGCGATATTATCGCCGAAAAACCAATTGAAACAATGAGTCCTTCCCGTAAAATTATTCCGCATTCCTCTTTGTTGTCGGCGCCACTTGAAATGGCAGTTAATGGTGTAACCGCTGAAGAAACTCCGTAACCAATAACAAGGACAAGGAAAAAAAGACCGGTAACAAGTGAAGCGGCGGCGAGTGGTGCGGCACCAACACGCCCGACCATCATGCTGTCTTCAACTCCCATCATAATATGACCGAGCTGCCCAAGTGAAACGGGAGCCGCCAATTTAAATGTTCTTTTTATTTCGAATATAATTTTATTCTGCTGCAAGATTTGAAAGCTATTAATATTGTCGGTTTTTGTTATCTGTAATTTTTACAAAAAGAATGTACATCAATATACAATATTCATAAATGCCGGCGCATAATAATTTTAATCAATTCGAAGTCAAAATTAAAACAAATATTAACAATTACTTGCAGCATTAAATGCAAATATTTCGGCAAAGACAGAATCCGGCTTTCGACTGATTTTCCGATTAATTTTTTTTTACACTAAAAATTGTAGAACCGACTTTCCTCGCAGAGTTCTGTGAATAGCAGCAATTCGGGGGCAAAATTAAAATCAAATAGAATAATGATTTATAACGATAATAAAAAATATTTTTCCGGTTAATTTTTTTTAATACTGAAAATTGTAGAACCGACTTTCTAGTCGGTTCATCTTTCAATGTCTTAAAATATTTAATTTTCTTACGTTTTTCCAAGTTTTCTCTACATTTAGCCAGGAACAAACTGGAAAGTTTGTTCTACAACAACAATTTAATATTGAAAATTGTATTATTTGACTCTGAATCGCTGATAATTTATAATGTTATTTTCTTTGTTTTTTATCTTTAATTTCCCTGATGCAGTTTAGTATATTCTATTTGTCGTAATATCAATGAATTAAATGTAAAATATTAAAATAGTTCACTATGATAATACTACTCTTTTTTTTATTTTATAAAAAAAATATTTCACTTTTTTCACTTTAGTAAACTTTTTAAAAAAGGAGTTTGTAATGAGTATCTTTTCATCAAAATCGCAGGAAGAAGTAGAACGATTAATTGAAGAAAATGATGAATTAAAAAATCGTTTGCACGTTCTCCTTCAAAAACAAAAGACTCAGGAAGAATTTGAAGGCAAACTTGCTGAAGCGAGGCAGGAGCTTTCAGAAATTTCATTTGAAGAACGGGATTTGGAAACCAAGAAAAGACATTTAATAAGTGATGTTGAAGAGAAAACGGATGAGCTTAAAACCTTAAATGAAAAAATTCATGAATTGGAAGAAATTTGGGAAAATCTAGAAAAGTCAATGAATTCAAGCGACAAGGAAATTGAAATTGCAAAAGAAGATCATCAAAAAATTATTTCTGAAAATGAAAAACTTGAAAATGATTTGGAGCAAAACAGAACGCAGTTGGAAGAATTAGAAATAAAAAATAAGGAAAATCAGGAAAAACAAGAATCGTTAATTAAAGAGATAGAGGAATTAGAATCTAAACACAGCGACCTTATTGATGCCGAAAACCGAAACAATGAGTTGCGAATTGAGAATGAATCTCTTGAAGAGAGTATAAAACAAATAAAGTTAGAAATTGAAAATTTTTCGAGCAAGGAAGAAAATTTTAGAACTAAATTTGAAGAAACCTCAATATTGCTTGCTGATAAAGAGGCTGAATTAAGTAAACTTGAAGAAAAAATTTCAATGAGCGATGAAGTTAAGTCCAACCTCGAAAACAGCCTTTCTTCATTAGTTGCGGAGCTTACTGAAAAGGATAAAACTTTTACAGAATATTCAAACAAAAAGGAAAAATTAAACGAGGAAATAATTGAAAAACGCAAACAGTTGTCAGAGCTTGAAAATAAGTATAAATTTACTGATGAACAGCTTGCCGATTTGAAAACTCAAATAGTTGAGTCTGAAAATGAAAAAAAAGAGATTAATGATGAAATAAGGAAATTTGAACTTCTTAAGAATGAACTTCATAATAGTACTTTGGATATGAGGAATGACGAGGAAGAGTTAAAAGCAAAATTAAATGATTTGCTTGTAAAAATTAAAGATAGCGAAAGCAGAAAATTTCAGATTGAAGAAAGTCAATTAAATGCTGAGAAAAACTTTTCGGAAACGCTTCAAAAGTTTAGTGAGGAAATAAACGAGGCAAAAGAAAACTTAAATGCCATTAAAGAAAATTATCTTCAAAAGGAAAAAGAATTAACGGAAAAAGAGCACGAACTTACTGAAAAAACAGCCCAAATAGTAGAATATACCGGATTATTAAAGGTTATGAGCAAAGACCAGGAAGCGACTCAAAAAATAGTGGTTTCTTTGAAAAATGACCAAAATGAGCTAAAAGAAAATATCGTTGAATTAAAAAACAAAGAATCCAAAATAAAATCTGACAGTCGAAAAATTATTTCTGATATTGAAGTGTTGCAGATAAAGAAAAGTGAAATTGAAAAGGAAATAGTATCTTTGCTGGAAAAGGCAAGCGCGGATTATTCAGAAACTCAAACTAAAAAGGATGATGTTTTTGGTGAAGTAAAAATGGCAGGAAATAAACTTACTGAATTAAAGGAAGAAATTTCTTCGGTGAAAAACGAGATAAGAATCTTGAATGAAGATGTTGCAAAATCTACGGTAACAAAAGAGAAAAATACTGCCCAAATTTCTCAATTGGTTGTTTTAGAAAAATCTTTGAAATCCAAAATTGAAGACTACAGAAAAGAGATGGAAGTTTTGGGAATTGATGATAGGGAGAATTTGCAAAAAAATGAAAACGAAATGAAACCCGCCGCCATAAATAATGAAAAATATTCTGCCGAAGATGACAAAATTGCAGATGAGGAAGTTAAGACTTTGAACGAAACGGAAGTTAAAAAGGAGGATGATGAAAGTGAAAACAATAAATAAAATAGAAAATTTTTTTGATGCTTTATTATTCAACTAATTTAATGTTCTGATTTATAGAGTATAAATTTTCTTCATAATTCATGTATGAGCCCACTCTAAAAAGCCACAAACGGACTAAAGTCCGTTTGGGGAAGTTCGTTTTTAGTCTGTTCCCCCACGACTGAAGTCGTGGGTTAGTAAAAATATTACTTTTTAGAATGGACTCATGTATTGTGTATTGTTGCAAAATGGGAAGTTCTTAAAAATAGACAACGATTTTCAAATAATAGACTATTTATCTAATTTTATCGCTATTTTGTTTTGGCAAGATTTTTGCAGTTTAACTAATTATGAGAAACATCAATTTAAATTATAATGACTAACAAATTATTAACAAAAATAAATTTTCTGCAAGTAATATTTATTTTGTTTTTGGGCTTGTTTTTTTTAAGCTCGTTTAAAACAAATGTTGCAAAAGTAACATCTCCAATTGAAGCAGATACGGCAATTTATTTAAGGAACACAAATTACGGAAGACAAATTGCTCTCTTCAAGCTGAATAAATTGAAACATGCTGACATTGTTATGCTCGGCAATTCCTTAACGCACGGAGCAAATTGGAACGAACTTTTGGGAAGACAAAGTGTTGTGGAGGAAGGCATTGTAAGTGATGTAGTTGAAGGCTTTTATCATAGAATGAAGTATGTGTATAAACTAAAACCTAAAATTGTTTTTATACTTGGCGGATTAAACGATATATATAATTGGACTCCGGTTGAGGAAATTTATAAAAACTATATTAAAATAATTAACGGACTTAAACTTCGGCGGATTATACCTGTAATACAATTAACTACTTATGCGACCGGTTATTATGCAAAGGATTGGTTAAAAAAAACTCATCCTGAAATTAATGCTAAAAACTATAATAATGGAAGAAACAACGAAGTTGACAAATTGAATAGATTATTAAGAAATTACGCTAAAGTGAACCATATTGACTTAATTGATTTAAATTCCAAAACTAGAAGAGGTCATTTTCTAAAACGGGAAATAACTCTTGACGGTGTTCATTTTAATGATAAAGGCTATAAAATTTGGGTAAAAGAAATAAATAAAATTTTAAAAAAATATAAATTATAAAGAAAGGAAATAAAATGCAGAACGAAAAAAATTATTATAAAATCCCCTTGAAAATTGTAGTGTATATTATTTTGCTGCTTGTAGGTATTTCTTACATTCCGCAAGATATAAATATTTTCGGCTATACTCCTAAACATTTGGATATTTTTGCTGACTTAAAAACTACCGAGATTCAGGACACTTCAACAATTGATAGAGAAACTAATAAAGAGGAAATAAAGAACGAGGGGACAGACGATGAATTTATTGATCCCGATTACGTAGCTCCGGACAGTGATTCTGAAATGCAGAATGATTCTTCCCTGCTTTTTGATTCTCAAAATAATGCACAGGTCAACAAAGCTTCATTCCCATTTTCTAATTTAATTGATGAATTTGTCAATTCATATTTTGAGAATAGCGAGGCAAAAATTGACGGCATTAGAGCTTCAAGAGTAAAAACTCACCCTCAGCCAATTACAGGAAATGTTGGGCAGTTAAGATATTTTTTTGATGCACTAAAAAAAGCAAAAAAACAGAAAGTACGAATTGCCCACTATGGAGATTCGGCAATTGAAGGAGATTTAATTACTGCAGATATTAGGCAAAATATGCAGAGTAAATTTGGAGGAAAAGGCGTGGGTTTTCTCTCCATTGTATCAAAGGATATTCAATTCAGAACAACAACTAAACAATCATTTTCACAAAATTGGGACTTTGCTTCGCTTTTTACAAGGAACCCCAAACATTATGAACTGGGAATAGCCGGAACAGTTTCAATTCCTAAAGGAAGCGCATGGGTCAAGTATAAAACTACGAGAAGATATAGAACGGTAAAAACTTTTAACGAAGCCCGCTTATTTTACACTGATGCCAAAAGAAATGCCAAAATTACTTATTCGATTGACAATAAATCTGCAACATCTGCAAAATTGAAAACAGGCGGCAGAATTAATGAACTGACTATGGTTGCAGGGCATTCGGCTACACAGATAAAAATAAATTTTCCCCAAAAGGAAATGGGGCATTTTTTCGGTGTTAGTCTTGAGGGCGGTAACGGTGTTTATGTTGATAACTTACCTTTACGAGGGAATACAGGGACTGATTTGCAGCAAATTCCCGAATCGGTTTACAAAGATTTTGGAAAAAAAATGAATTATAAACTTATTGTTCTCGAATTCGGGTTAAACGCGGCGAGTTCAATAAAAGGTAATTTTAGTTGGTATGAAAGGGAAATGGAAAAAGTAATAAACAAACTGAAAAAAGCATTCCCCCAAACAAGCATAATCCTATTTAGTGTGCATGATAAAAGCAAAAAGAAAGGCAGCAAATTTGAAACGGATCCGGTAATTTTAAAATTAATCAAAGCGCAAAAAAACATTGTGCGGAAAACGAGAATTGCGTTCTGGAATATGTGGGAATCGATGGGTGGAAAAAATTCAATGCCGAATTGGGTAAATGCAAATCCGCCGATGGCATTTAAGGATTACACTCATTTTAACAATCAGGGAGCAAAAAAAATTGCTAAAATGTTTAGCGACGCTTTAATTAAAGCATATAATAAACATCGGTAAAGATTAAATATTTTAAATTGCTTAATAATTTAATAGGGCTTTTATGGAGGTTTTTTTACAAAATTTACTTGGACAGTTAAGTTATAATCCAACTGAACCGTTAATTTTTAATACCGGATTCTTTTTGTTTTTCTTTTTGTTCGTGCTGATATTCAATCAGTTTTTTGTAAATAATAAAAGGGCACAAATAATATTTCTGTTGTCGGAATCCCTTTTCTTCTATTACAAATCGAGCGGTATTTTCTTCGTCCTTGTAATAATCAGTTCTCTTATTGATTATATTGCCGGTAAATCTATTGCAGCTTCTGATTCTAAAGGCAGACGAAAATTTTACCTTATTATTAGTTTAATAACTAATCTCGGGATACTTGGTTATTTTAAATATACCAATTTCTTTCTAGACACATTAAATTCTATCGGAGCCGGACATTTTGACATGATGGATATTTTCCTTCCGGTAGGAGTTTCCTTTTTTACTTTCCAATCAATGAGTTATACTATTGATATTTACCGCAATAAGTTAAAGCCTGTGCATAATTTTTTCGATTTCGTGTTTTTTGTTTCATTCTTTCCGCAGTTGGTTGCAGGGCCAATTGTACGCGCAGCGGATTTTCTTCCGCAAATTCACAAACCAACCTTTGTTAGTAAAGCAGATCTTGGCAAAGCATTTTTCTTAATTATTGCGGGACTAATGAAAAAAGCAATTATTGCTGATTTTATAAGTATTAATTTTGTTGATAGAATTTTTCAGTGGCCCACACGTTTTACCGGAGTTGAAAATCTACTCGGTGTGTACGGTTACGTACTACAAATTTATTGCGACTTTTCCGGCTACTCCGATATGGCAATTGGAATTGCATTGCTGCTCGGTTTCAGATTACCTGATAACTTTAATGCACCGTATAAATCCAAGACAATAACTGAACTGTGGCAGCGGTGGCACATTTCACTTTCCTCCTGGTTACGAGATTATCTTTATATTCCGCTCGGAGGAAATAGGAAAGGGAACGTTAGAACTTATATAAACTTAATGCTGACAATGCTGCTTGGCGGACTTTGGCACGGCGCTGCTTGGCGATTTATGTTCTGGGGAGGAATACATGGACTCGCTCTAGCTGTTGAACGATTTTTTCATATTCCTGAAAAAATTGAAAAAAAGAGATTTATTAAAATTATTGCTGTGATTATAACATTTCATATTTGGACAATTTCTCTCATATTTTTTAGAGCACAATCTATTAGTTCTGCCCTTGATATTATTAATCAAATAGTAAATTATTTTAATGGAGCTGTTTTCTTCCAGTTTGTTAAAGCTTCACCTGTTGTTTTTGCTTTGATGATAATTGGTTACGTCTCCCATTATCTTCCAATAAAATGGGAATTGAAAATGAAAGACTGGCTTGCCGCAATGCCGAATTGGGGAAGAGCTTTTGTGCTGGTTATTGTTATTTATATTGTTGCTCAATTTAAGTCTGCTGATATTCAGCCGTTTATTTATTTTCAGTTTTAAGTAATGAGTCCACTCTAAAAAGCCCCAAACGGACTAAAAGTCCGTTTGGGGAAGTTCGTTTTTAGTCTGTTTCCCCACGACTGAAGTCGTGGGTTAGTCAAAATATCACTTTTTAGAATGGACTCAGTAATTTTAAGGAAAAGGATTCCAAAATTGTTCTAAATAATAAGTTTTTTTCATATCTTTTTAAGTTAAAATTAAACTATTTTTAATAATTGATTAATTTTATAAAACCGATTTGCTATTATTTAGGAATTTCAAATTTTTGAAGAATTTCTTCCAAATATATTATTACAATTTTATCAGGCTGACAAAATATGTTTTTAGTCTATTTCTGTTTATAATATTTCTCTCCCCCAGTTATTCTCAGCAAAAAACATCTCAAATAGATGGTATGAAAAAGGCTGCGAAATCTCATATGAATGCCGGTAGGTACGGTGAAGCAATTGATTTACTGAATAAATATATTGCTCAAAGACCGCAACGTTCGGATGGATACCATATGCGCGGACTTGCTTTTGAACAGCGAACACAATACCAAAAATCTGTCCTCGATTTACGAAGGGCTTATAAACTTGCAAAAGGAAATACCAAATCAAAAATTAAAAAGGATTTGGATCGCGTAATAAAAATTTGGCATGCACAACTAAGGAAAAAAATTGAAGGGCATTTGCGAGAAATTGCTATCGATCCAACTAACCCGTATAATTATCTTGAAATCGGGAAATCGTACAGGTGGTTAGAGGAATGGGGTAATGCCGAAGATTGGTATGATAAATATTTGGCAATGGATGACAATGCTTCTCCTGATGAAATTATTAGATATACTGTAATTTTAACTCATACTAAACATATTAAAAAAGGAGAGATAATTCTTAAAAAGTATGTTGAACGTTATCCTAGTGATTGGCGCCTATGGAGTCGTTACGGATATTTTACAATGTGGTTGTCAAAATATAAAATTGCCAAAATAGCATTTGAAAATGCACTGGGATTCAAACCTTTTTTTAAGGAAGCTCAAGATGGTTTGGATATTGTAACAAGAAAACCATATGTAACTCAATACGATCCAAAATCATTTGAGAAAGAATACCCAATTGATAGAGAATATAGGTTGTTAAGAAAACATCCGAACAATGTTGATTTGAGATTTAAATTAGTGGATGAACTTATTAAAGCAGATAGAATGGAAGAAGCCTTGCAGCAGTTGGATATTATAGGCGAAGACCATTCAGATGATCCGAGATATGAAGATAAGTTAAAATATGTAAACGATTTTCGTGATAAAGTTTATAATGAAAAAATTGATTACTATACGAAAAAGTTAGAAAAGGATTCTACAAATAAGGAAGCTATAAGCAAACTTGCCGATTATTACAGCCGTCTTCAAAACTATGATGAAGCGTATTCTCTATTGGATAATTATTTTAATAATGTTCCTGATGAAAAAAGTTCGACACTATTGTTTCAGTATGCAAAAGCCGCAGCTTGGGCAAGAGAATTTGACAAAGCCATTCAAATAACGGATGGTTTGTTGACCGATAATCCCAATAATTTGGATTATCAACTTTTTCGTGCACAAGTATCCGTGTGGCATAATGTTGATATAGATTTGGCAAAACAATATCTGCAAAATGTTTTGGCAAAAAAGCCCAATAATTTTGAAGCTCAAATTGCGATGGCATCCTTATTGGTTACAGAAAAAAATTTTGATGAAGCACAGCAGCACGCAGATATTGCAAAAAAACTATCGCCTAAGAATCATCAGAATGAAGTTTTACAGTCCCGAATTGATTTTGAAAAAATGCGTGCTCAAGAAGAGAAACTTTATGCTATTTTAAACGATGGACGCGAAAAAGTTATTGATGGTGATTGCGAAGGAGCACTTCCGTTTTATGAAGAATATTTAAGTAAAGCAGAACCAAATGATTTAATATCCAAAGAATACGGAGATGTTTTATTTTGTGCCAATCAATATGATAACGCTCTTGCAACATATGAAGATGTTCTTTCGAACGGATATAATTATGATGCAGCACTTAATCGTGGAAAAGTTTTATATGCGATGGGAGATTCACTCGCTTCTATCGAGGCTTTTCATCAGTTAGTAAAAGAAGAACCCGAGGAATTTGACCCTCGTTTGTATCTTGGTGATTCTTACGCAAAAGCATCTTTTTCTGACTCGGCTAGGACGGTTTACGACACTCTTTTAACTTGGGATCTTGATTCAACGGAAATTGCAATGGTTAACCAGCGAATCGGTTGGCTGCCTGTTACCGGAATTAATGCTATTCTATCAACTTTCCCCAATTACATCGGATTTGCTCCGTCTTTTTCATATTATGCGGATAATATAAGTTTTAAGTATTCTAATGTAGGAGCACGATTGGAACTCGGGATAACAGAGTTTTTATCTGCAGGTGTCTCGTTTTACAAGAATACTCTTTCTGCAAACCGGAATGGTTTAAGTGATTCACTTCTTACGCGACAAGCAAACACCGGAGTGTTTTTTACAGGAAACAGAACTTTCACAACTTTCAAGGGGCACGTATTTATAACGCTGAGTAAACGATTTCGTTTTGGCGGTGGGTTCGGTAGCATAAATAGTTCTGACGGTGTTAATGAAATTGCCAACGATTTTTTTATTAGCTACAAAAGAAAAGATGCTTTTAGTATAGCTGCTAACTATATGAGTACGGATGCAGCAGTAATTCTTTACTCTCCATACTTAATTGATACTCGTTTAATGGCAAAATTTTGGGGCATTGACGGTTCCTATCAGCACAAGTCAGGTATGAAAATTGCATCACACTTCGACTATATTAGAGTAACCGATAGCAATGAAGGAAATAATTTTTGGGTGCGATTAGGTACATACTACTATGTTTATCTCAGTGCCGGATACGAGTACGCATATTCAAATTGGGCATACGATTCACCCTCTTATTATTCACCCGGTAATTTTGAATCGCACAGTATATGGATAGATGCTGAATTGGAAGACTCAAAAGAACTTAAACTTAATCTCGGTGGTAAAATCGGGTATATTCCTTCGAGCAGTTTTTTAATATTAAACGGATTTATTAGCGGCAGTTTCCGACCATCCTCTTTGCTTTCAATTACCGGAAAAATATCAGGCGGAAGTACAGCTCAAAATAATTCTTCGTATAAAAGCTTTTCAGCTTCGTTATCTGCTTATTGGACAATTTATTAAAAGAAGTTATTTACATGTTTGATCTTCTTCTTAGGAAAAATTAAATAAATCAATATTTTTTTCGATAATAGCATCAAAATAAAACAGGTTATTAAAATGATAGAAATAAAAATTCCAACGGCAGCAGCGGTTGTATTATTAACGCAAAGGATGCACCACGAACTTTCTATGCGTGAAAAAGCAGGTCAAATTGATGCTGGAACTAGTTTCAAAAATCTATCGTTTGATGAAGTTATGGAGATTGCAGAATCTTCCGCTATTGATATTGTGGCACTATTGCCGGCAGACATTATGGCGGAAGAAAACAATATGCATGTTATTATTTCAAAGGCAATGAATGCACTCTCCACTATTTTTGAGTTAAACGAATTTAAAAACTATACTGAAGACAAAGCAAAAACACTCCTTGCTCCGTTAGTAAAAACTTTTAAAAAAATAGATGATAAAAGCTATTCTTTGTTGAACTAATTATCTCCGATTGTTGTTTCGAACAATTTTAATATTCTGCCATATTCGTCCGTCCAACTGCTTGGGCGTTTGAAGCCATGTCGTTCAACAGGAAAAACTGCAAGCTCCCAATTTTTTTTACCAAGTTCAATAAGCCTTTGACTTAAACGCACTATATCCTGAAAGTGAACATTGTCATCAGCCATTCCGTGGCACATCAATAAATTCCCGCGCAAGCCTTCGGCAAAATAAATCGGTGAACTTCTTACGAATGCAAGGCTATCTGTCTGCGGAGTATTTAAAATATTTGCAGTGTAGCCGTGATGATAATGTGCCCAATCGGTAACAGAGCGTAAAGCAGCACCGGCTTTAAAAATTCCGGCATCTTTAAACATTGCGAACAATGTAATAAAACCGCCGTAGGAACCTCCGTAAATTCCAATGCGTGTCGAATCAATTCCATATTTTGAAACTAATAATTTTGCACCGTCAACTTGGTCGGATAAATCTTTGCCTCCCATATTTCTGTAAATTGCGGTACGCCAATCTCTTCCGTAACCGGCGCTTCCTCTGTAATCAATGTCAAGAACCGTGTAGCCTTTATCAACCAATAAATTATGAAACATATATTCACGAAAATAACTGCTCCACCACTTGTGAGCATTTTGTAAATAACCTGCACCGTGAACAAAAATTACTGCAGCATTATTTTTTACTTCCGGTTTAGGTTGATAAAGGCGGGCATAAACTTCGGCGCCGTCATTTGCTTTAAATATTATTATTTCAGGGTCCCGCCAAGAATAAGACTTAAATTCATTACTTAATGAATTTGTAATACGAACCATTTTTGCTCCGACTTGGTTCTTCATTAAATAAAGCTCCCACGGTTTGTTCGTGTAGGAATAAAGGATAGCAAGATTTTTTTCATCGGGAGATAAAAATACTTTGTTGTTTCCGATCAATTCGGTTAAACGCTGAACGTGCGAGCCATCCAAATCCATTCTGTAAAATTGTCTATTGCCGGGATGAATAGCATTTGAAGTAAAGTACCAATGCTTTTTATCTTTTGATAATTTTGGATTATATATTTCAAATTTACCTTTTGTAAGTTGATGCTTCTTGCGAGTTGTAACATCAAAAGTATAAAGATGTGAATAACCGGATTTTTCGGATTGAAAATAAATAGTTTCATTATCACCAAGCCAGCCAAGAACTCCGGTGCTGCCGTTCCAAGAAAATATTCCCGGTCCGCCGATCCATGCTTCGTCGTGCTGCCAATCGAGATTTTTAAGTTTTCCTGTTTCCGGATTCAACAGCATTATCCATCTGTCTTTGTTGTCAATTGAACGTACAACTACAACCGCTTTGCTGCCGTCAGTATTCCATACAGGTCCATTAATAATTACTTTACGTGTTTTGCTTGTGTCGATTGCAGCAGCAAAATTTTTATATTCAAAAATGTATTTGGGATATTTTTTAATTCCCGGAATATTTTTTGACAAAACATATTTTACGGTATTTTGCTTTATGCTAAAAATTCCGAATTTGTATTTTGCCTGCGAACTCCCTACAAGTGGATATGCTTTGCCGGTTTCGGTATATCCGCTTTCCGTAACATATTTCGGGATTGTTGTTCTCTTGGCATTTTTCGGATATTTTACAAGTAGAAATGTTATGAAATCTCCCTTGGGTGAAACTACAATATTTCTAAATGAATAGTTTTCGCTGCAAATTTTAAGAGGCTGTTTGCTCCCAAACTTATTTTTATCAGCTTTTTGTTTGTCTCGTTTTTCTTTCTGCTCCCTTACTGATTTGAATAAATTTAATTGTTCATCTTTTAAAAACTTCTGCTGTAATGTTAATTTTTTCTTTCGCGAAGCATTTTCTTTTACAAAATTTGTGAGCTGTTCTGTAACTCCGTTTGCTAAATTTAATTTGAATACATTGTTATTCAGAATATAACAAATTTCATTTTCATCTAATAAAAAAGTCGGGTTGTATTCTCGGGCGAGTGTTTTTGTAAGCCGTAAATTCTTTCCCGATAAAATATCCAACAGAAAAATATCACCGTTTTTTGTGTAAACTTTTTTTGTCCGTGCTTGGTTGTAACTGCCGTATTGCGAAGGAATATTTTCACGGTTCTTAATAAAAACTTTGTGCGGAATTGTTTCACCGATGTTTACCGAGTACAGAGAATCGTCATTTTTATTTCCCGGGTTCCAATCAAAATAAACTGTTTTGCTGTCTTCTGACCAAAATACATTTGAAGGTAAATTCCCAATCCAGCTTGCATCCCGCATTATTCTGGATACGGTTAATACTTTTAATGAATCGGTTTTTTGGCAAAACAATGTGCTTGCTGCAATTAGAAATATTAAAACAATTTGAAATCTAAACTTCATTTTTCCCCCGATATGTGTTAACCAAAGAACAATTATATTCAAATATAAAACATTTAAAAATCAAAAATATTATTTTTTATTAGCAGAAGGGATCTCTAAAAACCGCTTTAAAAACGCCTTAACCGGTCTCCAGTTTTTTGCATCATCCAAAAGAATGGAAGAACCGTGTCTTCCTATTGTAGGAACATAAAATAATTTTTCTTTAGAAGGGATATTTTCAAAAATTGGTTTTGAGCGAGGTGATTCCGTAGCCCCGCAAGCAATAAAAATCGGAAGGTTTTTTATTTTGCCCGCCCACTCGGCAACAATTCCTTTTTGTCCGTCAATATATTCTCCCGGTGAAAATGAAAGTACTCCGGCAATTTTATCAGCGTGTTCGGAAGCAAACTTTAAGACTAAAACGGAAGAAAAAGAAGAACCCCAAATTATAATTTTTCCTGTATAGCCTTGTTCTTTAACGTAATCATAAGCAGAAAGTAAATCAGGATAAGCGGCAAGAAAGTTTCTACCGACATCAGGAGAATTTTTTGAAGTCTCATTTTCAACACTGTTCCAATAATCAGTTCCTCCTGCTCTTGTGTCAAAAGCAAAACAGTTAAAGCCCATTGCTGTAAGTACCGGAGCAATATCTCTGTATTCCCCTCGGCTCGCTTTAAATTGGTGAAACAGTAAAATTGCCGGTGCCGATTTATTATCAGCGGAATAAAAATCTGCCGTTATTCTTACGCTGTCTCTTCCCGTAAAATTTATCGTTGTATATTCCTGCGGTTGTGCAGTTACAATTATTGATGATAGAAAAAATATAAGAATCAATGAATTTATTGCGAACAGTTTTTTCATAATAGCCTCTTTTTATAATGCAGTAATTCCGGCAAAAATAACAATAAACTGCTAATACAACAAATGATAAATTATCGAAAACCGAAGAATAAACCGATTCGAAAGTCGGTTCTACAAATATTTATCGGTATTTTTCAATAATTAATTTCCTAACTTATTGTAGGTACAATGAAATTTTCAGCTATTGTTTTTGACCTTGGGAATGTTTTAATTCCTTTTGATTACGATATTATTCTTAATAAACTCAACAAATTAAAATTCGGTTTGGGCGACAGATTTGCCAAGCGTTACAAAACGGATTATTCCGTTCATCGAAAATTTGAAACTTGGGAATTGAGTGATGATGAATTTTTAAATATCATGATGGAATGGACAGAAAACGCTTTATCCAAAAATGAATTTTGCAAACTCTACTCAAATATTTTTAAAGTGAATAATGATGTTGCGGCACTGCTTCCAAAATTAAAAAAGAATTACAAGCTTGTACTTTTATCGAACACAAACAGTATTCACCAAAAATACGGTTGGGAAAAATATGATTTTTTACAATATTTTGATAAACTGATTCTTTCACACGAAATTGGTGCAGTTAAGCCGGATGCGAAAATATACAAAGCTGTGGAAGAGTTTACAAAACTTCCTTCTGCCGAACATTTGTTTATTGACGATGTTGATGAATACGTTCAAGGTGCAAAAAATATGGGTTGGGATGCTGTGCAGTTTACGGGCTTTAATAATTTGTTGAAAGATTTTAAAATCAGAAATATTATTTATGAGTAAAAATTCAGTTCTAATTTTAAGCAGGTAAGTGTATTAATTGCTGAAATAAAGTATTGTTCTATCATAAGTAATATTTGTATCTTCGTAGTAAAACTCACCGATTTCAAAAGTAACCCACTCGTTTTTTGGAGCGTGAATTTCCATATCATAATCATAAATATCATTAAAAATAAAATCGGAAATGTCATCTTCAATAGGCATTATTAGTATCTGTTTGTTGGAAAAAGTCAGCCGAATATCTAAAGGAATAGCCGCATCAATCTTCGATTTACGCAGAGCTATTTTGAATTTTAATTCATAAATTAAGTAATGATAATGAATTTCCACGTATTCAATTTTCTTAGTAACAGGGTTGAAATTTTCATTTGAAGTGCCGCTAACTGAATTAACAAAATAAGCATTTGCCGATATTATAGAAACTTTTGGAATTACAGTATCAGCAAAATCCTGAGCATGCAATTGATGCAAGTTCACAAATAAAAAAATGATTAATATTTGTTTAATAAATTTCAAAATATATCAATATTTAATTAAGTATCATTCGTTGTTAATCCATTCTTTCCAAATTTCCGGTTCGTAGCCGATTGTAACTTTGCCGCCATTTCTTACTATCGGTGTTTTAAAAAGAAGCGGGTCTTCCAACAATTCTTCCTCCGCTTCAAAAACCATATAAGCTAAATTTCTTTTCTTAAATTGTTTGCCGGTTTTATCAATTAATTCATCAATATCAAAAACTCTTTTAATATTGTCAAGCTCTCCTTTGCTGATTCCCTTTTCAGCCAAATCACGAAAATGAAACTTGATATTTCTTTCTTTAAAAAATCGTTCTGCTTTTTTTGTATCGCTTGACTTTTTAGTTCCGGAAATTTGAATATTCATAGTTTCCTATAATTCTATTGTGGAATTTTTATTATCCATTTTGCGATTGCATTCACTGATTTATCAAAAAAATCACTTCTGTCAAGCAGTTCACTTTTTTCCTTAGTTGCACTTTCAAAACCAACGGCTACAAAGTAAGTCGCCTTGTCAAAATAGTTATTCATTTTTTGATAAAATTCCAATGCGAGATGTAACTCAAGACTGCTGTTTATCAAACCCTGTTCAATTAAGTAACTCCAAATAACAGCTCGTGAAAGAACAAAGGCATAAATTACTTCACTTATATGCAGACCTTCGTTGGCTCTCTCTCTGCCGAGTGCAATAAAATGTTCGGCAGATTTTTTATACTTCGGATCTTCGTCAGATAACCATTTGTCAAGTCTTCTATAAACATCGTAAACTCTTGAAGTAAGAATTTTATCTTCAATTTTCGCATAGCCTGCTGTAGCAGGATTGCTTTTCACTTCTAAAAGCCAACGCTGAGTAAGATATTCAGCGTGCTCTTCTACTAATTTTGTAAATTTGTGGTATAACATTTAAACCTCCCAAGTTTATTAAATAAGTCATTATTTAATTTTCGATTATATATACTTTTATATTTTAAAATATAATATTCGATATTTTTAGCGGGAGTAATTATCAGCAATAATTTTTTGATTTAGCATTGCTGAATTCTTTTTACGCTCTATTTCTCTTACTTTATTAGAAACTTTAAGTTCCTAAAATTATGATAATAATAATGTTTGAGAAATGTTTTTTCTAATCAAGTAAATAGTATAAAAAAGCCTCCGAATTATGAAGGCTCTTTAGAATTTAACTAATTATTTTTCTTAAAATCATCAAGAAATTGAACTAATGTTGCAACTCCTTCTTTGGGGAAAGCATTGTAAATAGATGCTCTCAAGCCGCCGACAGAACGATGCCCTTTTAATCCTGCAAATCCTTTTTCCAATGAGGCTGCAATTAGTTTCTTTTCTAATTCTTCACTTGCCAAATTAAATGTAACATTCATCAGCGAACGATCTTCTTTTGCAGCAGCACCCTTGTAATAGCCGTTGCTGTTATCAATGTAGTTGTACAATAAATCTGCCTTATCAACATTCATTTTATACATTGCATCCAAACCACCGTTACGCAAAAGCCATTTGTAAACCAAGCCGATAATATAAACCGAATATGCCGGAGGTGTATTGTACATTGATTTTTTATCGGAATGAATTTTATAATTTAGGTAAGTATGATTTTCATCCGTGCAGCGTTCAAGCATATCGTTTCGGATAATTACAAGCGTAGCACCGGCGGGACCCATGTTTTTTTGAGCGCCTGCATAAATTAAAGCAAACTTGCTTACGTCAAATTTATTGTGCAGCATATCAGAAGAAGTATCGCACACTAAAGGCACATTTCCAACTTCGGGTATGTAGTGGAATTCCGTACCGAAAATTGTGTTGTTTGAAGTGTAATGAACATAAGATGCTTCCGGGTCAAGCTGTAATTCGTTCTGTTTTGGAATACGTGAAAAATTGTCATTTTCACTTGTGGCTGCTACATTCACAGTTCCAACGCGTTTTGCTTCTTTAATTGCTTTTTTTGACCACGCTCCGGTGTTGATGTAGTCAGCTTTCCCACGCATAATATTTAATGGAATCATTGAAAATTGCAGAGTAGCTCCGCCCTGAAGAAAAAGTATTTGGTAATTATCGGGAATGCTTAATAGGGTTCTTAAATCATTTTTTGCTCCTTCAAAAATATCATCATAAACTTTTGATCTGTGGCTCATTTCCATTACCGATAATCCATGACCTTTGTAGTTGAGCATATCTTCCTGAGCTTCTTTCAAAACTTCTACGGGAAGAACAGCCGGGCCTGCGCTGAAATTATAAATTCTGTTTTCCATTATTTTACCTCATTAATTATTTTAATTTAAAACTTTTTATTCTATACAATATAAACATTTAATTAAATTACATGCGTAAGTAAGCCGTCTCTTAACTTAGGTTCAAACCAAGTCGATTTCGGTGGCATAACTTCTCCCGCATCGGCAATATTGATTAAATCCTGCACTCCAACCGGATACATAGAAAATGCAACTTTTGCTTTGCCATTGTTTACCAATTTTTCCAATTCTTCCGTTCCTCGTATTCCGCCTATAAAATCAATGTTGTTGTCGGTTCGTGGATCTTTAATTCCCAAAAAGGGATGAAGCAAATAGTTTTGCAGAATTGATGCATCAAGATTATCACCCACGTTATCGGCATGTTTTACATTTTTATTTGGAGTAAGCAAATACCATTTCCCTTCAAGATACATTTTAATCTCTTTTGGTGCTTGCGGTTCAGGAGAATCCGTATTCTCCACATTGAAATTCTTTTTCACTTTTTCAACAAATTCTTCCGAAGTATTTCCATTTAAGTTGAAAACAACTCGATTATATGGGAGAATTTTTAATTGTTCCGCCGGAAATAAAACAGCGAAGAAATAGTTGTATTCTTCTTCTCCGTTGTGGTTGGGGTTTTTATCCATCATTACTTTTTGTGATCTTCCCGCACTTGCGGCACGATGATGTCCATCGGCGATATATAAATTTTTAACCTTGCCCATTTCAAATAATAGTATATCATTATAATCTTCGGGCACCATCCAAACAGTATGCCGAACTCCATCTTCCGATGTAAAATCGTATAAGGGTTTATTATTATCAATAGTTGTTTGGACAGCATCGTTAATTTCAGGAACATCCTTGTATGTTAAAAATACTGCGCCTGTCTGAGCTTCTGTTGTTACAATGTGATTTGTTCTATCGTCTTCTTTTACTTTTCGTGTTTTTTCATGCTTAAGAATTACTTCATTATTGTAATCTTGAACCGAAAATGTTGCAGCAATTCCAATTTGTTTTTGTTCTCCCATTATCAATTGATATAGATAAAAATGCGGTATTTCATCTTGGACTAACGGTGCCGCCTCTCTTATTCTATTAAAATTTTCTTTCGCTTTTTGATATACTGCTGCATCATAAGGGCTAATATTTTCCGGTAATTCAACTTCGGAACGTGTAATTCGTAAAAAGCTTAGTTCATTGCCAGCAACTAATTCCGCCGCTTCATCACGATTACAAACATCATAAGGCACACTTGCTACGAGTTGCACTACATTTTGTGCAGGACGCACAGCTTTGAAAGGTCTTATAACCGCCATAATAACTCCTATTTCTTGATTATTTATTCTAATTTCTAAACGAAATATAAACGAAAAAAGTGATACGCCCAACGTAATTTGGCAGGAACTTTTAGAATAGGAAAGTATTATTTAGAATGGTTTGATAAAATAAAAACTACCCCTGCAATTGCCGGGGTAGTTTAAGTTTTCAAATCTATTTAATCATATTTATCATTGCTTTAACTTCATCCACCATTTGGTCTGCGCTGCCTGAAAAGCCTACGGATTCGAATCGGATATTTCCATTTTTATCAATAATATATTTTGTCGGAATACCGCTTACGCCAAAATCAGCAACAACTTTATTGTTATCATCCATTAAAACATTAAAAGAATATTTATTTTCTGTGATAAACAAACGTGCATTTGTCTCTTTATCTTTCGCGTTTTCCCAAGTATTCACAAACAAGAATTTTACCACATCGTTATTTTTGTAAAAGTCAACAAGCTTTTGCATCCCGGGAAATGAACTTTTACAAGGTCCGCACCAAGTTGCCCAAAAATCAACAACAACTGTCTTCCCTTTATAGTCGGCAAGCGACACTTTTTTTCCTTTCAAATTATAGAGTGTAAATTGCGGAGCAGGCATATTTTTCATTTCATTTTTTAAGTCGGATTCCATTTTCTCTTTAGCCATTCCCGTAAACTTGGCAAGATATTCATCAAAATCGTTGTCCGAACCATTCTTTTTTACATATGCCTTTTTCAAAATTTCCGTCATTCCTTTAGTGCTTTCGCTCTTGTCAATAAAATTTTCAATTGTTTTCATTGTTTCATCAATCTTACCGGACTTGAAAAGAGCCGTAACATAAATTTCATTTGTTTCAGGGTCGCTGGAAATTTCTTCCATAGTTTCAATTCCCTCTTTTAAGTAAGGAATAGCCTTAGCGACTTTTTTATTATCATAAAGCAATTTCCCAAGTCCCGACAAGTTGCGTCCAAGATAGTAATTCAATGATTCCTTGTAGTCATCAATAGTTGAGGTTTTAGGTTTGTTTTTGGAAATATCTCCGGATAGGTCAGCCTTACTTTTTTTAATTCCAATTCTATAAATTTTTTCAACTTTCTTTGCATTAAATTTATTTCCCATCATTTTACCGGCAACATAGGGGAAATAGGCGGAACTGATTTTGCCGGAATTTTTTGTTATTAAATTATAAGCATCATCATATAGAGTGCTGCGTGTATATTGGTAAAGCAGAGAATTATAAAAATTATCTACAAAATCATCTTTGGGAAAGTCCTTTTGAAACTTATTGATGATATCTATTTTTTTTGAATAATCACTTTCACGGTTAAAGGAATTCATTCTCATTTGTTTAGCAAATTTTCCTTTCGGATATTGCTTCAAACCTGCTTTAACAATTGATTCAGCCTTGTTATTTTCTTGCAATCTATTAAACCAATTATAAATAAGAGAATAGTCTGCCTCAGATTTATTCTCTTTTTTAATTAGACTGTCCAATTCGGTTTCAATTTCTGTCTTAGCAGCAGTTTTGTCCTTTCTAAATATCAACCCAAAATAGGAATCAAGATACTCATATTTAATTTCAGGATTATCAAGGAAATCTTCTTTAAAATATTTAAATGATTTATCTGAATTGCGTTTAATTTCCGCTGATCTTCCCCAACCGTTAATTGCCGAAGCAAATCCGGCTTTTGCACCGGGAACAAGTTTCCCTTTCCCGTTTGTTAAAAACATGACGTAACCTTGGCCACTATTATTATCAAATAATTTGCCGCTAACAAATTTAAAAACCACCCCGCGCTCATTATCAGGAACGCTGAGTTTAACAGTCCAATAATCGCCTTCTTTCATCATTTCCATTTCTATTAGTGTATCCACCGAGACTTTGTATGGATAGGCAATCATAGTAACTTCCTTAGCATCAGCTAATTTGGAGCTATCTGCAAGATAGTAAATTCTAATATTATCGCCTGCCTGCGGGTTTACAGGCTCAAAACCGAATTTGCCCTTAAATACTTCTTTATCAGAACATCCCAAAAGCAAAGAAATTAACAAAAGAACAACCATTGACCGAATTATTTTAGTACTCATTTTTACCTCATTTCATAAATATTGGTTTCTAAAAATAGGAAGTAATAACATAAAATGTGTTTTAATATATTAGAAATTTTTTTATTTAAAAAATTAGTTTGAAGACAATGCAAATATGAGTCCACTCCGAAAAACTCCAAACGGGTTTTAACCCGTTTGGGATTGTATGTTTTTTATATCTTGTTTTCCCCACGTTGAAACGTGGGGTTAATGAAAATATTACTTTTCAGAGTGGACTCAAATATCAAATATTTGAAGAAAGCTAATATTGTATTTTTTGAATAATATCAGTAAATTTGTACTCTTTATGAAAATGAATAAACAGGTAATGGAAAAATGAAAAGAACGTATCAGCCGAGTAATAGAAAAAGAAAGAATAAGCATGGTTTTAGATTAAGAATGTCCACTAAAAATGGTAGAGCCGTGTTATCTCGCAGAAGAGCAAAGGGAAGAAAAAGATTAACTGTAAGTAACGAATTTTAAAATTTTGTCCACCGGCTACCCAAAGGCAAAACCGGCGGGTCTTTCAAAGCAAGAGAGAATTAAACGCCGAAAGGAATTTCAGTTAGTTTATTCATCCGGGAAGACAATTTTTTCTCCTCTAAATAAATTTAAAGCAACAATATGTTTTATTGAAAATGAAAGCCACCCGTTTGTTAAAGTGGCTTTTGCTGTTCATAAAAAAGCCGGTAATGCCGTGTGGAGAAATAGAGTGAAAAGATTGTTACGCGAATCTTACCGATTAAATAAAACCGATTTGATTCAGCTATCAGTATTGAAAAATAAATCGGTGTACATTGTCTTTTCCCCGAATACGGTTAATAAAAAAAAATATAAATCTCTCTATCTAAAGGATGTGATGCCGGAAATAATTGAACTAATGAAAAAAATCAAAAACTCATTGTAGTTATGTTTATTACTATCACATCTGAAATAATTTTTTTTTCACTCATCAAGTTCTCGTCATTTTTAAATAAATTAGTCCAATCAAATTTTAAATTAACAGGCTCTATAAATGGATAAAAATACAACAATTGCATTTGTTTTAATCGGAATAATTTTAGTAGTTTGGCTTTATGTTAATGCTCCCGAACCAAAACCGGTAACTGCCGGAAATGGGAACGACACAACGCTTGTTGTAAAAGATACTAACCAAAACAATATCAAAAAAGCTCGGCAAATTACTAAGAAAGAGCAAACACCGATAAAAAAAGTAGAATCAACCAAAAACGATATCTCTGCACAACAATCCGGTGAGTTTGTAGCTTCGGATAAACCGGAAAAAGTTATTACTATTGAAAATGATAAAGTCCTTTTGGAAATGACTTCAAAAGGTGCACGGATTAAAAAGTTTTATTTAAAAAAATATAAAACTTGGTATCACAATAGTATTAAAGACACTAATAATTTTTATGCCGAACATGTTCAGTTAATTAATTATTCAAAAAACGGCGGAGATTTTAATATTGTATTTCTTTCTAAAGGCGGACAGCTTATTAATACTGCTAATTTGGATTTTAGTCCAAATTTGGAAGGATACAAATATAAAATCAGTAATGGTGATTCTTTAACATTGGCGTATGAATTTAAAACGAAAGACGGTAAAGCAATTCGTAAAATTTTTACTTTTTACGGCGACCGATACGATTCCAAAATTGATGTGGAATTTGAAAATATGGACGATGTAATCAGCAGTTATCGCTACGATATTGTTTGGTCAAACGGAATTAACTTTGTTGAAAAAAATTCTGTGGATGAAGCAAATTATGCAGTGGCAACTATTTATTCCGGTGAAGAAACTACGACCATTAACGCAAAGGACGAAAAAGAAAAAACCGTTAAAGACATGAATGGAAAAATTGATTGGCTTGCGTTAACCAATAAATATTTTGCCGTTATCCTTTCGGAGGAAAAAGTATCTGCTGATGGCGGTGCTTTGGTTGAGGGGACATTTGTAAAAAATGTTCCGGGAAAGGGCGAAAGAAAATATTATAGTGTAAGTCTTAAAGTTCCGTTTAATAACACTAAACTTCAGCGAAATACGTTTCACTTGTTTATAGGACCTTTGGAGTATGATTTGTTAAAATCATATGGAAAAGAATTCCAGGAAATAATTGATTTTGGCAGTATGTTCGGACTTAAAGTAATTCTTCGTCCGATAACAGAATATTTATTACTTCCGCTGTTTACATTTTTACATAGTTTAATTCCCAATTATGGTTTCGTAATTATTGTATTTTCAATAATTATTAAATTTGCTTTATATCCGTTTACAAAGCAGAGCTACAAATCAATGAAAAAAATGCAGCTTCTGCAACCGAAGATTACCGAGCTAAAAGAAAAACACAAAGGTGATCAGCAGAAGATTCAAAAAGAAACTATGAAGCTGTACAAAACTTACGGTGTTAATCCCGCAGGAGGCTGTTTGCCGATGGTTTTTCAGATGCCGATTCTTTTTGCACTTTTTGAATTTTTTAAGGTTGCAATTCAAATAAGGCAGGAACCGTTTATTTGGTGGATAACAAATCTTTCGGCACCGGATGTTATTGCTACTCTACCGTTTAAGCTGCCAATTTTTAATATTACCGAAGTTAGCGGACTTGCTGTTTTACTTGGCGTTACAATGTTTTTCCAGCAGAAAATGAGTGTGAAAGATCCGAGCCAAAAAGCAATGGTTTATGCAATGCCGGTTGTTTTTACTTTTATGTTTATGGGATTTTCGTCAGGATTAAATTTGTATTATTTTCTTTTTAACTTGTTCTCAATTGTACAGCAATACTCAATTAACAAAAGTAAAAAAGATGGCGAACTTGTTCCTGTTAAAGATGCGGATCAGAAAAAGCCGGGATTTATGTCTCGCATGATGGAAGCTGCGGAGAAGCAATCGCATGCACAGAAAAAAGCTCAAAATAAAAAAAGAAGATAATTCTCTAATTTTACAGTATTTTTAAACCCAATTCTTTTTTTGAATTGGGTTTTTTTATATTATTCCGCTAAATGAAACGCTATATAACCATATTATTTCTATTTTGTTTTTTGTCGATGCTTTCGGCACAGAATAAAATTATTATAAAACCCGAGATAACAACACATAATTTACCTTTGGGCTTAAAAGAAATAGTGCCGAATAATTTTCCCCAAACCGCATTAGTGCTTAGCGGCGGCGGAGCTAGAGGTTTTTCACAAGTTGGAGTTCTTGCTGCTTTGGAAGAAGCAAATATTCCTATTTCTCAAATTGTCGGTACAAGTATGGGCAGTATTATCGGCGGACTTTATGCTGCCGGATATACAATTAAACAAATTGATTCGATTGTTGTAAATACAAATTGGAAAAGTTTTTTTTCTTTAACTGATGCAAATAGAAAAAATCTTTATGTTGAACAGAAAATTACTGAGGATAGGTCTTTAATATCTTTTAGAATGAACGGGTTCCAACCGGTTATTCCAACTTCGATTAACAATGGTGAAAAAGTAGCAAATTTTCTTAATTTGCTTGCTGTAAATTCTCCTTTAAATACTGAAAACAATTTTGATAATTTGCTTTTCCCTTTCAGAGCCGTTAGTACAAATTTAGTAACCGGTGAGAAAGTGATTCTTAAAAGCGGCTCTTTAAGCAGAGCAATGCGGGCAAGTTCAAGTGTCTCGTTTCTACTTCCGCCTGTTGAATATGATTCTCTTCTTCTCGTTGATGGAGGAGTTGTTGCAAATGTTCCTATCGATTGTGCAATTAATGAAGGGAATAATTTTACAATTGCGGTTAATGTTTCAAGTCCATTACGAAATAGAAATGAGCTGAACTATCCGTGGGAAATTGCCGATCAACTGGTTTCTATTCCTTCAAAAGTAATAACACAACAGGACTTGAACAATGCGGATGTTGTAATTAATCCGAATTTGAATCACAAAAAGAACAACGATTTTACCGGTATTAAATCATTGATTAAAGAAGGCTACAATGCAGCAAAAAATAAAATCCCTTTGTTGGAGAAAAAGTTAAAAGAGAAATTTTTTAAGTTAGATCAAAATCAAGTACAATTTTTCCATCACCTAATGCTGCCAATAAAGTCCAATAAATTGGAAAGAAAAATTTTCAGCGGATTTTCTGACAGGGGTTCGGTAAGTAATAAGGAAATATTATATCAACTTTCCCTTTTGATGAGAACCGGAAATTACGAAAGCATCTATTCTGAAATTGAAAAAGGACATGGCAAGAAGAATATTTTTCATATTATTTATGAGAAAAATCCTTCCATAAAAGATATTTCAATAAGTGGTTTAAAATCTATAGCAGAGCCAAAATTTATTTGTCAATTGATAGGCAAGCCTTTTAACAGCAAAAAAACGCTCGATGCGGTAATTCAGTTGCTGCGAATTTATAGGGCTGCAGGATACACGTTAGCATCTGTAAAAAATATTGCATTCAATGATAATTCGGGCAAACTTAGAATAGAAATTGACGAAGGAAAGCTTGGAAACATTATAGTTGAAGGCAATAAGAAAACATTATCCCGAATTATCATACGGGAGTTTCCGCTTCATAAGAATCAGTCCAAAATTTTTCCTGCGTTAAAAAAAGGTTCTCGCAATTTACGAAGCATCAATCTTTTTAAATATTCCGAATTGGAAATAAAAAAAGATTCTGTGTCATCGTTGATAGTTAAGGTTAAAGAAAAGCCTACGGCAATCATTCGTTTTGGATTAAGAATTGATAATGAAAATTTTACACAAGGTTTTATTGATGTACGTGAGGAAAACTTGTTTGGAACCGGTACGGAACTCGGTTTTATTTTTGGTGGCGGACAAAGGGACAGAAGTTTTATTTTCGAGCACTCGGCACATAGAATTTTTAATACTTATCTCACTTATTCATTACGCGGATTTTATAAATTTAATGATGTAAAAACTTATGAAACTAAACCTTCAAAAAGCGAGCACAAATACGACAGGACAATTACCGGCGAATACAGACAACAGTTTTACGGTGTTTCGCTTGGAATTGGTTCCCAAGTTAGAAAATTTGGAAAACTCATGTTTGAAGGAAAATACAATGTTCATAATATATTTGTTTTGCAGGATCAACCCAGTATTAAACCTTACAAATTAAATATTTTCTCTATTCTTGCACGGCTTTCTATTGATACACAGGATAAATATCCTTATCCTAATAAAGGAATGTATTTTAACACATATTTTGAAACTGCTCAAAGAATTTTCGGCGGTGAATTATCTTTTATTAAATTTTTGTTAGAATACCGGAATTATATGGATTTGAGTTCCGTAAGCAATTTAAGTTTTAAAACTAAATTCGGTTTTGGAGACAACACACTTCCGCTTGGTGAACAATTTTCACTTGGCGGACAAAATAATTTTTTTGGTATGAGAGATTATGAATATCGCGGGCGACAAGTTTTCTCTGTTTCATTAGCATACAGATATAAACTTCCGTTCCAAGTTTTTTATAATACTTATCTTAGTTTTCGTTATGATCTTGGTTCAATTTGGCAAAATCGTGAGGATATCAGATTAAAAGATTTACGACACGGCATCGGTGCAACTTTTTCTTTAGAGACACCAATTGGACCGGCAGATTTTTCGGTTGGCAGAAGTTTCTTTTTTAGTAACACGATAGATAATAATCAAATTATTCGCGGACCGGTTTATTTCTACTTTAAAATCGGGTTTTTCTATTGAGGTTTTACAACTAATTCAGCAGTAGTGTCGCCTATTTTGAATGTTTGAAATTGCACGCAATGACGGTTGTTGTAAATTTTAATGCAAATTATTTTATTGATTTTCTACCAAGTGTTTAATAATATTTGCTTTTGTAAAATCAGGCAGGAATTCTTTAAATTCAACTGTTTTGTTTTTATCCCATTGCCTTCCTTCTAATTCCACATATTTATGTGTTTTTAAAAAAGCAAATTTTCTCTGTAAAAGATTGTTATGTAAATCAAAAACAAAAAATGCAATAATAATCGGCAGACTGTATATTTCACTCCACTTTTCATAGGCGGTTATTGCTCTTTCATTAAGCATCCACTTTGCCTTGTGTTTCCCTTTCCAATCAAGCATTGCAGACTTTCCTTTGTACTCAATAATTACATCAGGTTTATCTTCTCCTTTTTCCCAAACCTTTTTGTAGCGATTATCCTGTCCGAATTCCTTAAAGGATATTCCCCATTGAGTCAATAAATTTTTCCCGACAATCTCAGCAGAATCGTGCAGCTTGTAATTCTTTCGAAAAGATTCTGTTGATTTTGCCGGCTTAAAATCTAATTTTTTCATAGTCTGTCCGCCCAATAAATATAATTAGTGATATTTTCCCTTGTTCCATTTACCTCAGCAGCACCATTTTTTTTGCTTCCGCAAAATTAACGGTTTTCCCAACAGCTGTTAAGCGGTAAATATATACTCCGCTTGCAAGTTTAGAGGCATTAAAAATAATTTTATGACTGCCGGAGACAGACTGCTTTTCATTCACAAGTGTCGCAATTTCACGCCCTAAAATATCATATATCTTCAAATGAATTACCGGAATATCGCCACTCTTAAAAACCGGCACAAAATATTTTATTGTAGTACTCGGGTTAAACGGGTTCGGGTAATTTTGATTTAATACAAATTTTGTCGGGTTAATTTCCCCTCGTTCTTTTACTGATTTAATAATGATACCGTTATAAAAATTCTGAATAAACGCTGCTTTTTCTCTTAACTTGGTTATGCTGTTTAATCTGTCACTTCCTCGTGCCATTAAAATTGCATAAGCTACTTCCTGTGTATCCCCGGCTGCAAGCGTAAAAGGGCCGGAAGATTCCATATATCTTTTATCCCCGCGAGTTGGTCCATCGGGCCAACCTGGTCCTTCGTACCAACCATTTCCGCTTACAGGATCACCGGCAACCATAAAATGCGTAGTATCATTATTATTTGGAGCCAAAATTGGAGTGCCATAAATAGTAAAGCCTCGCATATAGTTATACATCTGTTCTGTCCCCGCATATTCACTTTGATAGGGTGCCCCAAAATTTGGATAGCCAGGGTCCTTAACAAAAGAAATAAAAGAATTTAGCCCCTTGTTTAAATATCCTTTATGCCAGCCACTATTAAACCATGCAGAATCTTCCATTGTTGCCTGAACTTTTGGACCTTGTACCATCATGTGTCCAACTGCCGGAGGTTGTGAACCATAAAACCAGTCATCATATTCATCTCCGTTGTAAGTATAACCCAAATTTAACGAAGTATCTACTCCCACGTAATCATCTCCCGCAAATCCAAGATCGTCATCAGTCCAATATGATAAATACATATCCGTTATCGGGACATCTCCCTTATTTATTATTTTATATTTTTTAAAAACTACATCCTCTAATCTTTCTTGGTTATATCCCCAAATTGTAGTCTGAAATTCTAATGGAACCGGTGGTGAACCATACACATTAGCAGATAATTCAACATCCGCACTATTGTTTACATAAAAAAATGCTTCGTCTCCGAGAACATTGTCATCAACTCCGGGTGTATAAATTCCATCATTATCTCTATCAATAACCGGAGCACCTAAGTCAGCCGGCCAATTATTATAATCATATTTTAGCCTACTTTTTTCTTTCCCTTCGGGAAGGAGTTCCCAATTTTTTTTACTCTTATATATTTTATACTCTGATCTTTGGGGAATATCCGGCATTCCATTTTCCAATATAATACCGGGGCTAAATCCATGACGATAATTTGAGCCGTTGACTCTAATTTCATCATTATATTTTCCACCGAAAAAGAGCCCATCCTCAAAAACAGCAGATATTGTTGCATCTATTCCACCGGGCCAGAAAAAGCCACCGTTGTCGGTTTGCGGGTTATGTGAACCGTCTCCGTTATTTCCAAACCACATCCTAACATTGTTTACTGCGATTTTATCGTAGGCTTGATATACTATTACAGACAGAGATGAGTCATTTCTATCATAAACATTCGGATTATTTGAATCGGTTATTTTTATATAAACTGAATTTGAGTTTATTTCAGGTACTAACCAAGAATATTGTAATGAATCTGCAGGAAAGTTAGAATCTATTTCTGTCCAAGAACCTTCTAAAGCAGTTGAATATGAAATATTAATAGTTGTGCCGGATATATTATATTTATCCCATTTAAGAACTGTAATTTTGTCGGGCTTAAAAATGTTATAATACGAAGGATTATAATGTAGTGTTAATGTTGAATAATTCCCAATAGAATCTGTTCGTAATAAACTTGAATTTTTTACGTACATAAAAAATCCGCCATCATTTGCTTTGTAAATACCTCCGGATATTTTCGGAATTTTCTTCTGCCAAATAATGTTACCTAAGCGATTAATTTCACTTAATGTTGTATCTCCTGCCGAGATAATATTATGATTAGGTAAAACATTTGCAAATTGATTAACAAGAGCCGTATTTTCCCAAATAATTTCTGCATTTAAGTTATATCGTGAAATAGGTCCCGATTTACCGGTTAAACAAAATCCATCAAAAAAAGGAAAAATTGAATTTATTTCGGGAGTTTCCTTTTCCCATAAATAAGCTCCATGAATATCAAATTTGATTATGCTATTTCCTGTACTAACTAAATACGATAAATCAGATAATCTAATTATTTGCATGTTTACATTGGGACTTATATTAATGTACCAGTATGTTTTATTCCAAATTACCGTACCATCAAATTCAGTTTTTTGCATGTAGAGTTGATCACCCTCAGCTCCCAATATTAACAGTTTAGAATCTGCGGTAATAATGATGTCATGAAAATAAAAAATATTTTCATCATCGCCATATGTATAATCGCTAATCGAATTGCCGAGTGAATCATAAACCATTAAACAAATATCGTCATCGTTGTTTGTATAGCCTGTTAAATAATTACCATTTGATAATTTAATTGTTTTATTAATATAATTTTTTGTATTTATTGTTTTTCTCCATTCGCTAAATCCTTCCGCATTTAATTTTATTAGATTTATATTATGCCATTGGATGCTAGTAATAATACTGCCATTATCATCTGTGGGCAACAATGTTTTGTCAGAGTAAGAACTCAAAAATTTTAAGAATGTCGTACGTTGAGCTTTTATATTTAGAAATGCTGTAATTATAAACAAAGATAGTAAAACTTTTCCTGCGTTCATCCTTTCTCCTTCAAAATTAAGTTACTATAAATTTAATCTATTCAAATACTAAAGCATTTTCAAACCAACAAATTTTAACGCAGTAAAATCATTTTTTTCGAAACTTCAAAACGTCCGGCTTCAATTCTGTATATGTAAATTCCGCTTGCGAGATTGCTTGCATTAAAATTAACCGAATACTTTCCAATAGGTTTCTCTTCATTTACTAAAACAGCTACGGTTTCACCAATTATATTATAAACTTTGATAGTAACAAATTCATTTTCCGGCAGTGTATAATTAATTGTTGTAGTAGGATTAAACGGATTGGGATAATTTTGAGATATTGAATAATCTGTAGGAGTTTCATCAATCGGGATGCCCTTATCCGGTTTATAAGCATTATAAAATATTTTTAGCTTTGGTATTTCTTTTTTGAGTTCGGCAACACTTTGAAGTGCACTTAAGCCTTGTGCAACAATAATTGCAAATTCAACTTCTTGTGTATCGCCGGGAGCAAAATTAAAAGGACCTGAGGATAACATCATTCTAACATTTCCAGGCGGTTGTCTTAAAAGTGAATCATTAATTCCTTCAAACCAGCCGGTACTATCAACAGGATCTCCGGAAAACATATATTTTGTGGTATCGCCTGAAACAGGGTTTACAATTTTATCTCCATTTTTCTCCAAACCCTGAAAATAATTGTAAAAATGCTGCGGAGTTACAGAATCAGGAGACTGATTAAAAAAATCACTGCTGGGCAAGAGAAAACTAAAGGAGGTCATTCTTAACATTTCTGATTGTGCGGATTCCGGATTTGATTTAGGACCTTTTAGCATAACGTATCCCACAGCAGGCGGAGCGCCGACAAAAGCATCATCATCAGATGCATTAAAACAATATCCCAAATTTAATACTGAATCGCATCCTGCATAATCATTACCTGAATAGCCCAAATCCGGGTCCGACCAATAACCCAAATACATATTTTTTACTGTGTGCTGTCCCTTATTAATAAGTTTATATTTTTTAAAAATTACATTTTTCAAAAAGTCAGGTCTATCAAAACCGTATGTTGTTACTTGCATTTCAATCCCAATAGGTTCAACAAAAATAGCCCTTGAAAACTCACCATCAGATTTCCAGAAAATAGAAAGAGAGGAATCCAAATCATTTGCAACAAACCACAAAGTTTCATCACCGATGTAGCGGGGAGTATCAACTCCGCGTGTAAAAATTCCATCACCGTTTAAGTCATTCCAAGGTGCTCCGTCTTCAACCGGCCATTCATTGTAATCTTTTTCATATAAATCCCGTTTGGGACCAGGAGGTAAAGTTTTCCAATACTTAAAAATTTTAAATACTCTGTATTTGTCCAAATCAGGATTATCGGCATTTCCACTGTTTAATATTTTACCGGACTGCATACCTGTTCGATATCTGCTGCCATTTGCACGAACCTCCGAATCAACAATTCCACCCCAGTTTAGTCCGTCTGTAAAAATTATGCTGCTTTTTTCAGATAATGAAGTTTCGCTATTTGACCATAAAAATCCGGAATTACCTGTACGAGGATCAATACTGCCCAAACCATTATTTTCCAACCACATATAACATTGGTTTATATCAATGAAATTGTAATTATTAATTGTGGAAATTTTATTTTGAGTGTTTTTTTGCGGGAATTTTCCGCCGATAAAAAGGAGAAATAAAATAGAGGTTAAACTAATAACACTATTCGTATTGTTTTTCATTTCAAATACTCCCTATCTATTAACAATAATTTACAAATATTTAATAAATAAAGCTTGCAGAAAACATAGTTTATTTAAGAAAATTAAACTTTCTGCTTCTATTTCGTCAGCTTTTCCTGAAGCATTTTGTAAATATCTTTTTCGGGCATTTGCTCACCTGTCCAAAGTTCAAAAGATTTTGCACCCTGGCGCACAAACATTTGCAATCCGTTTATAGTAACAGCACCTTTGGATTTTGCAAGATTCAAAAATTTAGTTTCTATCGGATTATATATTAAATCAAAAATTAATTGATCTTTATGAAACGAATCTGCTATGGTGGTAGGAGCATCATCTTCGTCCGGCAGCATTCCGATTGAAGTAGCATTCACAATTAAATCTGAAGTATTAAGAAGTTCAACAATATCGGGAGGAATAAGTTCAAAAGCTTCAATCTGTTCAAAAAGCATTTTAGCTGCAAAATATTCATGCAGTGATTCAGCTTTCTCTTCGGTGCGATTTATAATGTTTATTTTTTTTGGTTTGAAGTTCCTAATTAATGAATAAATAGTGGCTCGTGCAGCCCCGCCGGCACCAATAACCGATACAATGCTGTTTTCAAGCATTTTTTTGTGAGGCTCTAACACTGAATAAATTCCGTCAACGTCTGTATTAAATCCTTTAAGAGTGCCGTTCTCGTTTACAATTGTATTTACAGCTCCAATTACATTTGCTTCTTCGGAATTTTCGTTGAGGAAGTCCATTATTTTTTCTTTGTACGGAAGTGTAACATTAAAGCCTTTAATCCCTAATGCTACCATACCTTTCAAAGCATCTTCCAAATTTGAAGCAAGAATATCAAATGGAAGATAAATGTAATCAAGTTTTCCCAGCCCAAAAGAGTTGTTGTGCATAAACGGGGAATGTGAGTGTTTAATCGGATGACCAATTACGCCAACTAAAGTTTTATTATTATCAAAATTATCTGTAATCATTATTTAGGTTTTGAGGTTTCGTCTATCAGTTTATTAAATAATTTAGATACTTTAACCGCAGGATAATCATTTTCAAATTTCTGTTTTGTATTGGGATCAATGTTAAAAGCTAATTTTAATATATTAATTGCTTCTTCAACATTATGAAGTAAAAAATTAACTTTTGCTTTGCCATAATAAGCATTGGCATTCCCCGGTTGAATTCTTAAGCAATTATTATATGCAGAAAGTGAATTTTCATATTCGCCAGATTTCCAATATAGTTCTCCGAGGATATTCCAAGCATTAAAATCATCCGGTTTTAAGTTGGTAAGAATTTTATATTTATCCGTTGCTGTCTCAAATTCAGTCTCAGAAAATCCAAATTCAAATTCCTTTTCAAAGTGACCGAGAATAGACATTGCCCTATCAAAATCGCGTAGTGCTTTTTCTGATTGATTCAATTTTTTGTAGCAAAATCCACGCGACAAGAAAGCTTCATAATACTCATTATCAACTTCAATTGACATAGTAAAGGCGTCGATTGCTTCGGTAAATTTATTCATTTCTTCAAAAGCAGAGCCAAGGTTGAACCAAGCCGTATCATCTTTAGGATTATCTTTTACAATTTTTTTAAATGCAGCAATTGCAAGCGGATAGTTCTTCAAACTTAAATGCGAAACACCCAAGTTAAACCAAGCACTCGGAAAATCTTCTTGGATTGCCAGTGCAAGTTCGTAACTGTCAATAGCCTTTTCGAACTCACTCATTTCAATTAAACAAACACCGCGGTTGAACCACCCGATATGATTATATGGTTCAATTTCAAGATACTTATCATATGCATAAAGAGATTTATCAAACTGTTCAATTGTGTCGTAACATACGCCAAGTTCATACCAGGCTTCGGCAAATTCTTCGTCTAACTCAATTGCTCTTTCAAAATATTTAACCGCTTTTTCAAATTCACCTTTTTTTTCGCATAATCCACCAAGGCTGTAGTGCGTATCTTCGTTATTCGGTTCTATCTGTAAAGCTTGTTTAAGTGATTCGTATGCATCATCGAACAAGCCCAAATTTTCTTCAGCAACGGCTTTATTCAGCAAGGTTTCACTATCGATAGGATTTAATGCCATTGCTTTTTCAAATGAAAAGTAGGCTTCTTCAAATTCAAAATTATTATTAAGAAATATTCCCCTGAATTGCCACATTTCGCTATTATAAGAAGTAACGTCAAGAATTGCGTTAACAATCAAAAGCCCGTCTTCAAAAAATCCGTATTCCAGGCAAAGATGAACAGTATCCTCTAATACTTCAAGGTTGCTTATAATCGTTCCGTCTTCTATTATTTCTTTACAAAAATCGACTTTGGTTTTCATTTCCGTGTCGTCTAAAAAAGAATCGGCATCGCCAAAAAACAAGTCATCTGAATCGTACATTTAAAATCAATTACTCCAATTGTTGAATGGTTCAAAGGTATTACTATGGCTAAATAAAATCAAGTTGATTTTGTTATCAATTCTTTTATGTAGCCTAATGTATTTTACAAAATTTAATCTTTTTACAAATCTATAGCAGTTTAAAAAACCGGTAACCAATTCCTAAGACTCTAATTTTTACTTTATGATTATAAACGGTTATTTTATCGTTTGAAATTAAGTCTTTAATTCTGTTCCCTTTGTAATAGCCGGGCAAACTAATAATTATGTTTTTTGTTCTCTTGTTCTTATTCAAAACAACAAGAATTCTTTCGTTCAAATCCGAGCGGAGATAAACGAAGAAATTTTTATCTGCAATTAGATTATAATAATCTCCGTATCGCAGTGCAGTATGCTTTTTACGAAGGTGAATTATTTTACTCACATCAGCAAGCATACTCTTTTCATATTTGTTTAATTGATTTCCAAAACGCATCATTCTTCTGTTATCCGGATCGGAATCGCCAGTCATTCCAAATTCACTGCCGTAATAAATAACAGGTACTCCGGGAATACTGTTCATATAAGCAAGGTAAAGTTTTGCTTTTTTGTAGCTTGACGGATGATCAACTTTCGGCGGATTGTTCCAGCCTTCTTCAATTGCACTCCACTGACTCAAATCCAAATCACCATCAGCGTATGCCATAAATCGATTTTTATCGTGGCTGTCCATTATATTTCCCATCAAATTTAATGAGCCGTAAATATTAAGTGATTTCTCAATTTCATTGTTCAAATTTTCAAAAGAGTAATTTTTTTCAATAAAAGCTGCTTGTGCAATATTATAAAGATTAAAATTAAATTGTGAGTTCAATTGACCATTATTTACGTAGGAACTAACGAGATTGTAGTCGCCAAAAGTCTCGCCAATTTGATAAACTTTTACGTTTTGCGGTATTTCAATTCTACGACGAAGTTTAAGCGTAAGTTCTCGCCAAAAAATATTAGGTACGTGTTTTACAGCATCGTGTCTGAACCCGTCTGCTCCCGTAGTTTTAAGCCACCATATTGCATTTTCCGAAATTGAATCGCGCGCTGTTTTCGATTTTATAAAATTGAACGATGGTAAATACGGCTCAAACCAAGTTGTTAATCGATGATCGTCCCATCGTCTTAAATTTAAAGTTCCGTCCGGCAAACGCAATTCACCAAACCAATCAGGATGCTCTGAAACATAAGGATGAGTTTTAAATACGTGATGAGAAACAAAATCCAATAATATTTTGATATTATGTTTATGGGCTATGCTCACAAGCTTTTTGAGTTTTTTCATTGTTCCAAAATGCTCTTCAACGCGGGTTGGGCTAATTGGCCAGTATCCGTGGTAACCAGTGAACCAGCGATGCGGTTCAGGTGATTCACGATATGCGGAATCAGGATTATCATAAACAGGTGAAATCCAAATTATATTTACGCCAAGCGAATCGAAGTAGCCGTCATTCAGTTTATTAAGTACACCCTGAAAATCACCGCCCATATAATTGGCTTTTTTAAAAAGCGAATCTTGTACAATCGGTTTGTCATTTGTTTTATCACCGTTATTGAATCTGTCAATCATCAAAGAATAAATAATTCCATCGTTCCAACTGAACTTATCTTTATTACTTACCGACTTACCATCAACAAAAACAATATTCTGAATATTTGAATATTTCCCATCCGCACTTACAGCAGCTCTCAAAAGGTTTCTGCCAATTAAATTTTCTGACTTTAATTCAACTGTAATTTTGCTATTATTTATATGGATGTGATTATTTTCAACCTTAAAATTGTTCAACAAAATTATTATATTATTTAAGTTTAATGTTTTAGAGCTATTAGTAGTTTCATAATAAAAGGAAACGGAAACTTTCCCTTTTTTATAATTTTCTTTGCCAATGTGAAGGAACTCTTTTGTTGTATCAAGATTTGCTATTTTAATAACCGAATTTATTCCGCCCATTCCATTGGGAACCTGTTTGGGATTGGTTGGATCAACAATTTCGTTGCTATCGGCAAATATTTTATATTGATATATTCCGGGTTGAATCGGAACTTTCACTTCGTAAACACCGTTACTGTCTTCATCGGTAAATTTCAAGTTTTGGCGATTCCAATTATTAAACTCTCCAAATAAATAAATATTTTTGTATTCCTTATCCGGCTTATACGTAAATGTATGTGTTGCTATTTTTTTTACACGAACAGGAAAAGCGTATTTATGTTTCCCTGTAGAAAAATCAATTGTTGTAATTCCCGAATAATTTTTATCGGCATCTAAAATAAGAAGCTTTTTCTGTTCAAGGTATTTTATTCTAATTACGGAATTTTTTGAAAACGTTAAATTGTAATTATCCGAATAAAACATATCACTGATTAGAAGCGTGTCGGAAACACCGGCAGTTAAGTTGACGGTTTTGATAATATCCTTAACTTCGTCTGTTGCTTGTTTCTCTTGCATGCAGAAATTAAAAAGAATTACGGAAACAATAAGAAATGCAGCGACTAATATTTTTTTCATATTAAAATCGTTTATTTGTGAATATTTAATTTGTCTTTTTTAATGAATAAAGAATAGAGTTTTGAACATCGTAAACATTGCCGGGAATCAACTTCCCATTCAAACCCGCTTCCGTAATATAAGCGTTTAACTCGTAAAAATGTTTATTAAATTCAAACAGAACGGTACGCACAGGCAGACTTGAATTATTATAATATTGATAAGCGGCGCATTCCATGTTGTTAATTTTAAAAAATTCCGGTTTACCTATTGAAATTAACTTACTGTGCAATTCAGTTTTCTTCATTATTTTGCTGAAATTAATAAGTCCGTTGCTCCGAGAATCGGAATTTAATTTTGAATCGGTGTTAATTGGCACGATACTGAATAAAGCGTTAAAATCATTTTGGATTAATATGATATCGGAACTACTGTGTGTATTATCAAATGAATAAAACCAACCTTTGGGAATTAAAACAGTATATGACGAATCTCGCGAAAATGCTTTTTGCGAAGTAAGTGGGAAATCACTTTTGTATATTGATTCATTTACAGAAGAGCATGAAAATAAAAGGAAAGACAGACATAAAATTTCAATTATTCTAAACACTTTTTCAAAATATACTTTTTCTTGTAACACTATTAATCTGCTTTGAATAAATAATCCCGTTTATTTTAAATAATTATTGTTATCTAACCAAAATCATTTTTTTTGTTTTTGAAAAACTACCCGTTTCGTTGGTTGCGGATATTCGGTAAATGTAAATACCGCTTGATAATTTTTTAGAATTAAATGTTACTTGGTAATTTCCTTTGGACTCAAATGCATTAACTAAAGTTTCTATTTCTTTTCCAAGAACATTATAAACATTAACTTTAACAAAACTATTCTCAGGAATTGCGTACCTGATTATTGTTGACGGGTTAAAAGGATTCGGATAATTTTGATATAGCTTAAAACTATTTACACTTGCATTGTTGTCGTTTTGTACGTCAGTAATAACCGAATAATATACAGTTAGTCCTTCCGTAAAGAATCCGAAATGGAAATTGTCATAACTAATCTCAATTACTCCTATTCCCTGAACCCAATTGTTATTATACCAAACTCTGCACACAGCCGTTTTTAACAAACTATATTCATTGTAGGAATACAAATATTTTATTGAATTTTGCCAGTTGTTGTTCCATAGCTTGTC
>CAZXDS010000003.1:0-39429 GCA_964639525.1 uncultured Melioribacteraceae bacterium
CTAATCAAATACAGTGCCGTTATATCATCGCTCTGTTGAGTATTTCCGGTATGTTTTTTTACATCTTTTACTATATTTTTTATAAATGTTTCCGCTTTTGCAGGTTTGTTCTTTTCAAAAAACTTTTCCATTTTTTCATCCGAATATTCTTCTTCACTTTCGTTCATCGCTTCAGGTATTCCATCTGTGTAAAGAAATAATCTTTCGCCTTTGTTAATCTTTAGTTTTTCACCATCAAAGGGTAAACCCATATTAAACATTCCAAATGCAACACCGCCGGCATTAATTTTTTTCATTTTACCATTTTTTTGTAAAAGTAAAATCGGATTATGCCCGGCATTCATTATATCTAGTTCCCCGGTTGAAGGATTAAGAATTGCAATAAAAAAAGTAATAAATTTATCCTGCGGAGAAGATGAATAAATTATTTTATTGATTTTCACCGCCATTTCGGGTAGAGGAATTTGAAAATCCAAATATGCTGCCAAGCAAGCATCCAAAGTACTTACAAGCAAAGAAGCAGGAACACCTTTCCCTGCAACATCAGCAACAATTAAAGCAAATCTTCCGTCATTTAATTTTTTTGCTTGATAGTAATCACCGCCGACTTCTTTAGACGGGATATTAATTCCGGCAATGTCGTAGCCCGGAATAACAGGCATACTCTCAGGAAGAAGTTTTTTCTGTATTGAACCGGCAACTGATAATTCCTTTTCAATACTTTCTTTTTCCAAAGCTTCTTTATGAAGAAATGAGTTTTCCATTGCCGCATATACCTGACGCGCAAATGCATCGAGCAATATTTGATCGGTACTATCAAACTCAATAATTCCTCTTCTGCTTTCCTTATTGAACATGGTCAATTCATATCTGAAAGGCGGGAAAGTAACATTGGTACTTATTTTAGTCTTAAATTTTTTAATATCTGATTTTTTAATACTTTTAGGGAATATAAATTCAGAAATTATTTTGTCGTTACGATAAACCTTAAGAATTCCTTTTGAAGCATTTGTCAGAGAAGTCGATCTTTCAAGAACCAAATCCAGCAGTGCTTTATTTTTTTTCAATTTTGCAATTTCAATTCCCGTATCAATTAAACTGTTCAATAGTAAAACTTGGTAGTTTAACGAAAAAACAAGTTCTTTTTCCTTTTTAAGAGCAAGATATGTTTGATAAGCATTATCAAATAATTGAAGCAAATTCTGTAAAGTGATTTTATCAAAATCGTAATATGATTGTTTATCAAATTTTGAACCGAGAACTACTTGAAGAATTCCCTTCTTGTGCAATTGTGTTCTTCCGATAAGCAATTCTTTTTTTCTGTAACTTGTTATAAATATTTTTTCTTTTTTAAATTCCACAAACTTTTTATAATTTATTTCCTTTTTAAATGAGGAAATAAGATTTATCCATTTTTGGTCGGAATTATTAAAAAAATCTATAGATAATTCCGTAACCAGCAATGTTCCCCGCAATATTCTCACAAAGTGCTTCGACATTTCTTTCAAATTTTTTGAATTGGAAAGTACATCAAATCCTTCCTGAAACGACTGCGACTGCAGTGAAAGGCGTTCTACAAGATTGTTTAAGTTAGACATTGTAATTCTTCATTTGCTATCATCAATAAAATTTTTCAATCTAATTTTGTTGCAAATTGGAAAAGCCCCATAATATCGAAAGTTTTTTCAATAGCAGGACTTAAATTCGTAAAATACAGCTTGCCGTCGTTATCATTAAGATTTTCAATCATTTCAATCAAATAGGAAATTCCTATCGAGTTAACAACTGAAGTATCTTTCAAATCGATAATAACTTCTGCAGGATTATTCTCCTTAAATTTCTCATATTCCTGAAAAAGTAATTGTCCGCCTGTATTATTTATGTATCCGTTTACTTTTAATGTCAGCTTATTATCAATTAGTTCACTATTTAAACTAAAATCCGTATTCATATCATTTCCTTGAGTTATAATTTTTTTGTTAATGTTATTTTTGTTCCGTGCGGTCCTGATTCAATTTTGAAATCGTCTGATAAAGATTTCATTAATTTTAATCCCCAGCCTCTTTTGTGGTCCGAATTTATTTTTTCATTTATATCAGGTTCTTCCACAGCTTCCGGCTCAAATCCCTTTCCGTAATCGGTTACAAGAATAACAAGTTTTTTCATCGTCATAACAAACTCGACTCTTACGTATGGAGTTTCATCACCGGAATGTTCCAAACCATTAATAATTGCTTCGGTAACTATTATGTTAGCTTCACTGATTTTCTCATCCGCAATTCCGAAAAAGCCGCTCATTAATTGCAATCCCTTTAAAGCTACAAGTTCAATGTCAGGGACTTTTGGAAGTTTCATTTCCAAATTAATATTGTTATCCATACAATAGCCTCTATTCTAATTAATTTCTATTTTTATGATGCGATTGGAATTGCAATATGCCAATATATATATTAATATACAATTTAATTATTTACAATTAGAAAATAAAATATTAATCGGATATTATTGCCTTTTTAACCGAAATATCAATACGATATCAACAAACGAACAAATTATTTAAATTTTCAATAACACTTTAATATTCACTTGTTTATAAGTGAAGTAAAAACAACTGGTTATTTTGAATTTTACTGCGTTTATCCCAATCTACTTACATGGATTTTCTGCAGCAATTGTTTTAGTTTTAAAATATTTAAGGAGAGTGATATTATTATATTAACCTTATACTTCCAACCGAAGAAACTATTGCAGAAAGCTCATCTTTTTTATATTTGCTTTGAAGTGAATAATCAAACTGAATATACTTGCCTTGTTTATTTTTGAAGATAATTCTGTATGTAAACCAAACTCCGAAAGTTATTTTCATTCTAACAAATTCAACACCGTCTTTTTCAAAACTATCTCTCTTAATATTTCCTTTCTCAAATTTTTTAGTTGATTGCGTAATATAAGTTTCCAAATCAAAAGTGTTTGGGTTTTTAGGAATAATTTTACCGAGATTAAGTACGGATTTATTACCCGCATTATAAAAAAGATTTACCGGCGCAAAAGTAGCAACTCCGTATCTTATTTTTCTATCCGGCGGTTTTTTTAATCCGGCATTCGCCGAAATCCACATTTCAGGCGGATTATATTTAATTCCGAGTTGTTTCTCAATTACAGCAGTTCCTATTAGTGTAGAATCAATATTCGAAATCGAGATTTCTTTTGAGCTTTTCGAACAATTCGTAAACAAAAGCACATTTAATATTAATAAAATGTAAATAATATATTTTTTGAAATTATGTATCATTATATTTTCCCAATTTATATTAGAGTTTCTGCACAATAAATTATTTATATAATTTGTCATTAGTCCCTGCCTATCGGCAGACAAAGGGAGAAATCTTTTAATATATGCAATAATCAGAAGATTTCTCATACGGTAACCGCCGGATTTGAAATGACAACATGTTTATTTTGCAGAATTTATATTCATAATTTATTCAAATGCTCGTTTAAGTACTCAAATTTTGGCGCTAATTTACCATTATACACAACTATCGCATTTTTAATTTCAGGTACTACTTTAAGTTCATCAAAAGGCACTGTAAAATCAGATTCAACAATTGACGGAACAAATTTAATTAATGATTCACCAAAAGATATTGATGCATTTCTCGGTAATTCGGTCGGCAAATTATCAATTGTAATATCCACAATTCCATCTCCTTCAAAACCATCATTAAATGAATCTGTTTTGGGATTGTAAACAAATGCCGGATTATCAGGTTCAGTTGCTTTATAAGTAAATTCAATTGCACCATCAATATCGCAGCTAATATCTGCAACAAGTTGAAGTTTTACATTGTCAAAATTATTTTTAAGATAGTCTTTCGTTATCAGCATCGGGCATTTGTCGTGCCAATAAATTGCATTAATTAATACAGTCATTTTACCGAGATAATTTTTAAATTTTGACTTATATTTTTCTGGATGCGTAAAATAATCTTGAAGTTCAAATTCCGTTCCGGCTTCTTTTTGTTCAAACATATCAACTTCTTTGAAAACAACTTTGTATAATTTATCGGTATCGCCTTTTTTAAAGTTCAATAGTTCATCTGCACTCAGCTCTTCAAACGGAAGCAAATCATAAACTTCCTGCGCCCCTTTTGAAACATTTCCATAACCGGAAAACCCGATAACGAGCGGACTTAATTCTTTCGGAATCCCATTCTGTTTTATCAGTTTCCCAATTTCTTTTACGTCTTCAAGCGCTTCTTCAAGGTGTGCATATCGGTAAGCCTGTTTCATTTTTAGAAACGGTGTTTCAAATCCCTTTGACTTAAACCGCTGTCCCATTCCGTAAAGTGCGTCAATCATTCCTGCAAGTCCGGCAAACCGCCCGAAGAAAACAAGACGCTGTCCTTTTTCATTGGTAATACATTCATAATCAATTAGCGTACATTTTAAGTCGAGTAATTTTTGGAGAAGCGGCATATTGTAAGACTGCCCTTTTATTGTGTGGGAAAAGAAAAGATAAGTTTTATTTTCCATTAACAAATTAATCGGAGTTTCTTTAACACCAAAAATTGTAGGGCATTCGCTTAAATCTTCATTAACTAAAGAACCGGCTTCAATGAATTCATCCTTAGTAAATGCTCTTCTTTCAAAAGGCTGTACAACAGATTCAATTCCAAATTCGTTTTTTAATTTATTCAAATGCTCCGGAATTAGCGGTACACGGCGTTCCCAAATATTTTTGTCTTCTCTGCGTATTCCAATTAATTTTTTCATTTAGTCTCCTAATATATTCATCTTATTTAATTTGCAAAAATCGTTAAAAGAACTGTGTTTTCAAAAAACAAATTAATAACTTGAGAAACAAAATAATAATATTTTTGATTGTCATTTTTATTAACTAACAAATTATGCCGGAATTCAAAAAACACAATAGTTCAATATCATCAATTGCTCTTTTTTCGGAACTTGATGACCAACAATTGCGCGATGTTACATCAATTTGCATGTTAAAACATTATTCGAAAAATAATATTTTGTTTAATAACGGAGACTATTATCGAGGATTTTATATTTTGTTGGAAGGCACTGTAAAGGTTTTTAATATCTCATCGGAAGGTGTTGAAACTGTTGTACACATCGTGAAACCACCAATGGTTTTTGCCGATATTCCCCTCTTCGATGGAACAGACTATCCTGTTAGTGCACAATGTCTCGAAGATTGTCTGACAGTTTTTATTCCCAAAACGGAATTTTTGAGTTTGATAAAAGAGAATCCCGAATTATCTATAAAAATGTTATCCGGATTTGCGAAACGTCTTAAAACATTAGTTAATCAAATTGAAGATCTTTCGACAAAAGAAGTAATTAATAGACTCGCAAAATTTTTAATCGAAGAAATCAGATCAAATAATACGGAATATTTGCCCGAACCGTTCGTAAAATTAACCATCCCCCGGTCAACAACCGCATCATTTTTAGGAACCATTCCGGAAACACTTTCGCGAGCATTAAAAAAACTCCGGAACGAAAATATTCTTAAAGTTAATGGCAAAACAATATTTATTCAAGATTTGAAAAAACTTACAAAATTATCTAAGTAATCACCGTTCCTCCGTTGCATAAATGCAACGGAAATGTTTGTGAATGTTTTATTTTGTATTTGCTCGATAAATCGAACGGAAATTATAAAATTGCATTTCAAATTTTGAAAATCAGCAAAAACATTGCCGTTGACTTTAGTCAACGGATTGCGAGGAAATCCAACAAAAACATTGCCGTTGACTTCAGTCAACGGATTGCGGGAAAACCCCAACCCACACGGGCTTCAGCCCAAAAGAAAAACTCTGCTGTTTTTAAAATGTGGCTGTCGCAGACCCCTTCGGGAAAGCCAAATAATAATTTAAATTTAAACCGTTGCATAAATGCAACGGAAATTACCGATTCGTTTTTCTCAAAATCCACCAAAATCTGACTTAAGTCAAAGGAAATTTCATTCTGCAATGTTAATTTTAAACTGAAATTTTTAATTATCCGTAAAAAAAGGAGTTACAAATGCCATCTGAAATAAAAGAACTTGATGTTCGCCCAATTATCGCAAAAGAAAAACATTCTACAATATTCGCTACATTTGAAGCATTGGCTTCCGGCGAAGCTTTTCAACTTATAAATGATCACGACCCGAAACCGTTATATTACGAAATGGAAGCCGAGCGTAAAGGAACTTTTGAGTGGGAATACGTTGAAAAAGGAACTGAAGTTTGGCGAGTAAATATTAAAAAAATTGCGTAAACTACATTTAAGAATATTAATAAGGAACTGTTATGGAAAATAATGAAATCCAAATAGACCAAAGCAAAGTAGTGGAATTTGACGTGCGACCAATAATCAGCGGTGGTAAAGATCCGTTAAAATTTATACTTGCAAAAGTTAAAGAATTAAACAACGATGAAATACTTTTATTGATAAATTCATTTGAGCCGATTCCACTTTATACCGTTTTGGGAAGACAAGGTTATGGGCATAAAGTTGAAAAAGAAGATGATGTTTTCAAAATTTATTTTTATAAAGATAGTACATTGGCTTCCGCTGAAAAAGAAAAGGAAACATCAAATGACAGCGAAATAAACATTGCTGATTTTGAAAATATTATTGAACTTGATGTTCGAGATTTAGAGCCGCCTGAACCAATGATTAAAGTTTTAGAAGCTGTTTCAAATTTAGACAATTCAACTGCTCTACTTTTGCATCATCACCGCGAACCGATGATGTTGTATCCTAAATTGGAAGAAAGAGGTTTTCGTGCTTTTTGTACTAAAATAAATGATGACTATTTTAAAATTGTAATAATTAAGCAAAAAGGATAGGATATAATTTGCAGACAAGTTCTATTGTTTCAGCGTATGCACCACCGTTTAAAATAGTAACAAAATATTTTGTTGCCGCTATAATTGATTTTGTGATTTTAAATTTTCTTTTAATGTTAAATTATAAAGAAATTGCGGGTTTTTATTTTCAGCCTAAAGTGCTTGCCATTACGCATATGCTCACCCTCGGCTGGATTTCGATGACAATATTCGGAGCAATGTTTCAATTGGTTCCTGTTGTGCTCGAAGTAAAATTGTTCAGCGAAAAACTTGCCGAAATTCAATTTTGGATTTTTACAATAGGTGTTATAGGGCTTGTAACCGGATTTTGGAATTTTGATACAGGTATGCACATTAACGGTTCTGCTATTCTAATAAATATTTCAGTATTTATTTTTGCAATAAATATGATCGGAACATTTCTTAATGTGAAAAAGTGGAATATAACAGGCTGGTATTTAATTGCCGCTTTGATTTATTTAATAATTACTGCAATTGCAGGATTCTTGCTGACTTACAATCTGTGGCATCCGTACATAAATATTAGTCATTTAGAGTATTTAAAACTACACTCTTACGTTGCTGTTATCGGTTGGGTTACGCTGGTTGTGATGGGCGTTTCGTACAAACTAATACCGATGTTCACATTGTCTCACGGTTACTCTGTTAAAAGTAGCAAGTGGGCATTTGGGCTTGTAAACATCGGGTTAATCGGGGTTAATTTATTCTTCCATTTCAAGAATAATACTGCCTTCATAATTATAAGCGTATTGTTCATAGTTGCAGGAATTGTGTTCTATTTATTTCAAATTTATTTGATTTACAAAAGTAGAATCAGGAAAAAGTCAGATGTCGGGATAAAGTATTCCTTGTTTTCGTTTTACGTTTTGGCAATTGTAACCGTTTTCGGTTTGGTTTCTTCTGTTGTAAATCTCAATGGCATACCAAATATTCATCTCATTTTTGGTTATCTTGTATTGATGGGATATTTGTCAATGCTGATAATCGGACAAATGTATAAGATAGTTCCCTTCCTTGCTTGGTATCACAAATTCAGCAGCAAAGTGGGACTTGAGCCTGTTCCTATGTTAAAAGATATGTTTAACGCAAAGCATGCACTTGTAAATTATTATTTGATGACGGCATCAATAATAATAGCGGTGTTTTCTTTCTTTTTTGAAAGTTCATTTATGTTGCTTTTTGCTTTTAGTTTAATGTTTTTCGGTTCGTTAATTTTCGCTTATAATATTATTGGAATTTTAAGAAAGTAGAGGATAAAATGCTTACAAAAGAAAAAGTATTTGAATTGTTAAAAGAAGTATTGGACCCCGAAATTGGTCTGGATATTATTTCACTCGGTTTAGTTTATGATGTTGAAATAAATGAAGATTCTCTTAATGTTATAATGACACTTACAACACCGGGCTGCCCAATGCACAGCAGTATTACCGGATGGGTTGAAAATCTTTTAGCAAAAGCAGTTCCCGACAAAAAAATTAATGTTAATCTCGTTTGGGAGCCACAATGGACACCGGCTTTGATGACGGATGAAGCAAAAGCGAAACTTGGAATGTAATGGAATAAATTATGTTTACGACAGTCAGATATTTTGTAAAAGCAAGCATTATTTTTTTGCTTGTAGGAATTGTAAGCGGACTCTATTTGATGCTCGCCAAATATTTTAATTTGCCCGGCTACTCTGCCGAAGCTATTTCAGCACACGCACATTTAATTTTACTCGGTTCTGTAATGATGATGATAATGGGCGTTGCTTTATGGTTCTTTCCGCGTGCCGAAAAAACGGATAAAAAATACAATCCCGATTTAATCAGATTTATTTTTTGGGTATTTTCAATCTCCACTGCTCTAAGATTTATCGCTCAATTTTTGTACGGTTTTTTATTTGCAAATACGTTAACCTATTTTATTACTTTATTCTCCTTTCTGCAGGTAATTTCAATTTTACTATTCTTCTATTCAATGTGGGGAAGAATTCGTCCGGTAGGAAGTCAGGTGCGAGAAAAAAGAGGAGAAAAATTTTAATCAGCAACATTCGGTACTGTAAACTTAATTGTAGTTCCTTTGCCGACTTCAGATTCAACATCCAATTTACCGCCGTTTTTTTCAATAAATTCTTTTGTAAGAATCAAGCCCAAACCGCTGCCTTTCCGGTTTTCAGTATCAGGTGTTGATACAAATTCTTCAATGGAAAAAACTTTGCTTAAATTCTCCTTAGGTATTCCAACACCGGAATCAATAACACTGATTTCCGTATAATTACCGGAATTTTTACTTTTAAGAACAACATTTCCGCCTAATTTTGTAAACTTAATTGCATTTGAAATTAAATTCCGAATTATTGTTTCAAGCATATTTTGGTCGGCAAAAAGATTAACATCCTCGTCTATTTCACTTGATATTTTAATTCCTTTAGAACCGGCATTTCCTTCGTATAGAATTAGTATTTCCGAAAGCAGTTTATTAAGGTTAACTTTTTCCTGAATGAATTGCATTCTATCAGTTTGGATTTTTGACCATTGTAAAAGATTTTCCAAAAGATGATAGACTCTCTTGGCGGAATTATATATATTCTGCGAAAATTGTTTTGCTTCTTCCTTTTCTAAATCGCCAATTTCATCTACCAATAATTCGGACATGCCTAAAAGCGTTACAAACGGACTCCTGAGATCGTGGGCAACAATTGAAAACATTTTATCTTTGCTCAAGACTGCTTCTTTCAAATCGGATGTAAGCTTTCTTAACTCTTCTTCTGTAAATTTCCTCTCCTCAATATCCAAATATAACCGTCTGTTCATTTCTGCCAATTCGGCTGTTTGCATTCTCACACTTTGTTCGAGCTCTTCATTAATATTTTTAAGATCTTCTTCTAAGTTTTTCCTTCCTGAAATATCTCGCCCAATTAAAATATAGCCGTTAATGGTTTCATTCTCAATCACGGGAGCAATTGAAAAACTCATATATATTTCATTACCTTTGGTGCCAATAAACTTAGTTTCAAACAAACCCTTAGATAATTTTTCACTTAAAGGAAAATTTTTATAGCTGTTCAAATACCCCGCATCCCGCAGTAATTCATTTAAATTTTCACCAATTAAATCTTCCGGTTCCATATTTAGTACTTTTGAAACCAAACCTTCTGCAAGTTCAATATTAAAAAATTCATCTGTTTTTAGTACAACATCACTTAAAAAATTAATCGAAAGTTTTAATGCTTTCAGTATCTCGTCGGATGATTTTTGCTTAAACAAAATGTAAACGGCAATGATTAACGCCAATGTAGATGATAAATAATAAAATTTTGAATAGTCTCCGATAAAGGAACTGAAAAGAGTTTCGGAAAAGGGACCGGGTAATATCAACATCAACAAAACAAAACCAGAAAACAATAATTTTGCTTTAACTTTATTGTTGTAACTGCCGCTATATAATGAATAGAGTTGCGCAACACCAATTGCAAACAATATTGACATCCACGTTAAATAAAAAATTGAACTGCTTGCATGAAGGCTTGCGGAAATAATGAATGAATTCGGCAAAAATCCCTTCCATATCATAATAAAACTGAAAAATCCGGTAAAATATATCAATGAAATTGTCAATGCCGGTTTTGATATTTTAAAATTCCCAATAAAATTAATTATAAAATGCAAAAATATAAACGGAAACATTGAGTATATAAATATTAAAAAACCCGAGAGTAATGTGCCAATTTGCCGAGGCTGGGAAACCTCAACTATAGAACTAATTCCTATGAAAGTAATAAGATAGACAACAAGAATAATGAAAAACTGACTTACAAAATTTTGTTTGAGCTTGTAATATAATAAAATTGCTATCAGAAGATTGACAAAAGCATAAGCAAGAAATATTATTTGATTTAACATTTAATAATTTTATTTTAGGATTGAATTGATAATACAATCTACAAAAAATATTCGATTTCTGAAAAATAAATTGTTTATTCACTTTACATAATTATACCGGAACGATAGTGGTTTTTCACATCACAAGGACTCTGCGAGGAATCTGCAATCGGAAATTATCCGGCATCTGCCGGACCGAATGAATGTATAACACACCCTAACTTGCTTTTTCACAGAATCCGTGATCGTTCCGAAAAGCAACTAAGATTGTGTATATATTACTGAATCCACTCTAAAAAGCCCCAAACGGACTAAAGTCCGTTTGGGGAAGTTTGTTTTTAGTCTGTTTCCCCACGACTGAAGTCGTGGGTTAGTCAAAATATTACTTTTTAGAATGGGCTCATTACTGAATCACAGATTTTTAGGAGAGCATTAAACAAACTGAAATATTGTAAAGCCGACTTTCCAGTCGGCTTACTCTAACATTATGCACTATTGCAAAATATATTTCTGTTTTTTCTTTTTCTGTTCGGCGTAAAAGAAAAAAACCGGAAGGTTTGTTTTACAAAGAACAGAATTATTTTTCTGTAAAAATTAAAGTTTCCGGATTAAATGCAATCCAAGCAAAAGCGAAATAATCACCGAATAGTAGTGGTTTAAGCTTTTTCCCTTTCAATTTACCTGAAACTGACTTGCCTGAAAAACTCCAAACGCTTCCGGTTTCATTATCAACAACTCCAACGTTTTCTTTAAATTCAAATGTTAAAGTTTTATTGTCAATATTTCTTGAAAAAACTCCGGTTGTTCCAACTTCCTTAGAGTCATTTGTGTAGCTCGCATCAAGGGCAGATAAAGCTCCTTCGAGATGAAATATCACAATTGGTTTGTCGTCAATCGAATCATTTATAACTTTCTTTTTCTCTGTAATTGAATACGGATAAGCTTTGACAGTTTTAAACTGCTTTACACCTATCACTTTTGAATTTGGCGGAAGACGGTTATCTTTTGGGCCCGAATATAGAAAAGGTTTTTGATCCTCATCATCATAACCTCTGTATGGATTTCTTCCATACATTCTGCGATAACCTGTCTCCCTTGATAAAACCTTTCCCTCAGGATATTCTTCTGCAAATTGCTCAAAAGAAATCAATTGGGAAGGATAAATTTTTAATTGCGTGCCGAGCATATCGCCGACTATTGCATCGCCGGTAAATTGCTGCCAAAAACTTTCTGTAATTTGATCATACATAATCAGGTCTGAATTTCGCAATAATCCCGAAACTCCAAATGTATTTATCATTCCTTTCGTATGCCTGTCAAAAACAATTGAGCTGTAACAGAGTGGGCAAAATGTAACAACTACGGGCACTCCGCCGATAATGTCGTTCACAATTTCATGCCATAACAGAATTTGAAGCGGATATGCTTTTACTTCTCCATTTAACAGTAAAGCAATCACGGGTTCTTTTTCATCGTACCAATCTTCCGCTTTTTCAATGTTCACAAATTTCGGGTGAACAATGGCGGCAATTCCATCTTTTGGCGGACCTCCGGATTGAATTTCTTTGAAGTTGATACTTGTTTTCTCAAAATTTGTTGTCCATTTCGGATATGATTTCAAGATATGCGAATAATCCGATTGGGCATTCACTATTGAAAATGTAATTATTAGAAATACTATAACTGACAAACTGAATATCTTTTTCATTTTTTTCCTACTAATATTGCACGGTTATTGTTGTTAAAATATCTATTGATAAATTGTTGAATTATGATAAAAAGCTCCCCATGCAAACCAATACGCTAAATATGAGTTTGTTTTATCCAGAATTTGTCCGGTTCTTTCGCCTGAAACCACTTCACCGAAAAAATTATATTTATTGCCTTCATTATCTTCCATTACAGCTATGGAATCACTTTGCAATGCCGTAAACTGAAGCACTTTGCCGTCATTACTTTTTCGTTTATATGCAGATAGAAAATTTTTGGCTTTGCTTCCGACTATTACAATATCTTCCCCGCCGAGGTTATCATTCACAGCGTTTATTCCGCTTGCAAATGAATTGAATCTATAAGCTCTTGAATCTCCATTTACAATAACACCAAGTACACGCTCTTTTTTCGGCAAACGATTATCTTCAGGATTAACAGGAAAAATGATATTTGAATTGTTTGTTCTGTAATCGCCGTAAGGGAAATTTTGATAATTTCTTGAAAATCCGGTATTGGTAGAAACAACTTTTGATTGCGGATACATTTCTTTCCAGGTTGCCCAAGTAGTTTCAACTACTCGATACAATTGAATCTCTGTCCCAATATTTTTACCGTTTACACTTTTTAAAAGCATCTGCGACCAATTACTGCTTGTTCTTCTATCATATGGAATAAGATTAGTATTGTAGAGAAGTCCGGAAACTCCGAAAGTAGTTTCGCCGCCGTTCACTACCCTATTCCACCCGATAGCCGAACCGGTTAGCGGACAATAAGTTACCGCAATTTTTTTATCTCCGACTTGATCATTAATTATTTCGTGCCAATCTAATATTTTATGCGGGTAAGCACGCACTACACTGCCGCTTTTCACGCCAATTACCAAATCATCAGCAAATAGATAGTTAGCATCTGAAAGCGAAATCATTTCAGGTGATTCGAGCGAAGGTATTCCATCTCGTCCGGGTCCGCCGTCAAAAACTTGATTTTGCGGTATTAGCCATTCTCCTCCGTCAACTGAAGCAGCAGAGTCCGTAACGCTATCGCAAGACACCATTGTAATAATTAAAAAAAATAAGGATACGAATTTTAATATATTCCATTTCATAATTACACCTTTAAAAGTTTAACAAATTTGGTTTAATTGTATAATAAAACGCAACTGATGTAGTAAAAGTTGTTGTTAGCTGCGTTCCTTTCAGGTTACGGTATATCGGCATTTGACCGGTCAATCTCGCAGTAAAATTATCGGCAATTTTAAAGTTTATTCCGGGCATCAATTCCAACCAATTTCCACCGGTATTTTCAATATCCGCACCCGTAAACTGATCCGCAGCTTGGTATCTGTATCTAATGAACATAGTAATATCAAAAAATGAATCTGTTCTATAACCCAAACCTGCTTGAGTAGCAAACTCATTTCCAAACTTATAGCCGCCAAATCCCGAGCCGAAGCGATTATAAGTTCCATTTACCCGAAAAGTAACATTCATTGTAAAAGTAAGCGGCATCCACGGCGAAAAACCCTGAGAAAAATAGGACCAAAAAACTCCGTCCCACGAACCTGTACCAGGCTGTATATCGGCGGGAAGCAGAATACCGTTCGATTTTACGTCAGCTTTTCCGAGCGGAGCTTTAATTCCTCCGCCAATTGCAAATTCGCGCTGATTAACAAAATCAAGATTTATTACTTTGTATTTTGCAAGAAGTAAAAAATCTCCAATTCCGCCGCTGTTTAACTTATTGCTATTACCGGAAACAGGATCAACTAACCTCTGCTGGTTAATGTATGAAAATAAAGCAGTTATCGTAAATCTCTTAAACAATCCGTAATTAACTTCTATTAACGCCGATTGTGTTATTCTTTCACGCGAAAATTCTTCCAATTTATCAGAACCGTCATAAACACTTTTGAGTGAATTATATTGATAAGTTACTCCAAACTTCCACGTTTTATATTCGGCAGTTGACATTTCCAAGGAGCTTAAAATCGGAGTTCCTGCGGTACAGCAGGCCTGAGCTGAAATTTGACTCACCGCGATCGTAGATATCAGAAGAACTATGTGCAATATTTTCATTTTCATCCCGTTAAAAAATTATTTAGCACAAAATATATTTTTGTACATACGGTTACTGTAACTTAATTGACAATGATAAAATACTTCTTGGTCAATAATTTAGTACCGATTAAAATAATTTTTTGAATAATCTCATTGACTTGCTTACAATTAATTTAATTTATAATTGAATAATTCTTTTTATATTTCGATAATAATATTCAAACAATAAAATAGTTAGGGCATATTTCGTGTTTAAAGTATTAGTTGTAGATGATTCAAATAGTATTATCATTTTTATGTCGCGTTTGTTAAAAAACAAATTTGACTGCTATGTACTTACGGCAGGAAACGGACTTGAGGCACTTTCTATTTTAGAAGATGAAGAAGTTGATATTATTTTTCTTGATATAACTATGCCGATAATGAACGGTGTTGAAACTTTACAAGCAATCAGACAAAACACAACCTTAAAAGACATTCCGGTTATTATTCTTTCCTCGGTAGCTGATAAAGATATTATTGATAAAGTAAAAGAATTAAAAATCAACAGCTATATGTTAAAGCCGCTAACGTACGATACTGCTTACAAAACTATAAGAAAGATTTTTGATAAAATAAATGCAGATAAAAAAAATGCAAATAGTTTTGAGGCATTGCTTGAAACAGAAATAGACGGAAGAAAGAAAATAGTTATTATTGATCCCGATGAAAATTTTAAAGAACAATTTAGAATAAATTTTTCGGAAAAATATATTATATTTGACTCTGATTCAGGACCAAAGGGTTTGAATATAATACTAAAAGAAAAACCGGATTATATTTTTTTAGCGGAAAATCTTAGCTTTTTAAGCGAAATATTCATTGCAAAAAAGATTAAAAATTTATCTGAGCCAATAGAAACAGTTGGAAATCATGAATCTTATTTTAATTTAAAGGATACTCAACTGTATCTTATGAAAGATTCAAGAATTGATTATAATATAGAATCGGAACTTCAAAATTTGTCCGAAGATGAAAAAACTTTATTTGATGAGGTTTTTATTAAAACTGACGAACCGCATATTTTATTAAAAGGGCTTACTAAAGCACTTAAATTTTAATTTATTCAGCATTGCGGGGCAAAATTAATTAGCCTTGTTGAATATTAGAAACAACAGGCAGTTATCGAACTGTTAAAAAAAATATTTATTCAGTTAAATCTAATAAAATATTGCAGCACAGAATAATATTCTATGTTATCATATTTTTCCCCCGAACCGCTGAATTTATTTAACTTATTTTGAATTTAACAAAATATAATTACTGATATGGCTCTTCAAAAAATAGTTTTAACAATATCAAAAAAATCTGCAATTGAAGTAAAAAATATTCTTTATAAATTTAGTTCTACTCTACCACAAATAAACATTGTTAAAAGATTATCTGATGATGAAATTGAAATTGAATTGAAACTTCCCGAAGAAATTAGTAGGAATGCTATAAAAAAGTTTGCATCTTCAGGTTTTGCAGTTAAACCAATTGATGTTTACACTAGAAAAATATTGTTCCAAAATAAAAGTGAAACAACAAGTTCATTTTCTTCACCCGGGTTTGTTCTTCCCGATAAAATAGGAGAAAACAAAGAAACAACAAAAGACAGATTGGAATTAGCTGAAACTGTTAAGATGATTTTACAAGGGAAAAACAAAATTACCGCTTCAAATCAAAAAAGCATAAAAAATTCCTTGAATTTTTATATCGATAAATTACGCAAAGAAGCTTTCTTAAAGAAATCCAAAACAAACGATAACATTAAAAGATTATTGGAAATTGCTTCAAATAAAATGATAGCATCATCTCCTATTTTAAATGTTGCAAAAAGTGCAGGTTTTTCTGCAATAGACGTTTGTGCCGAAAATACGCTGAATGTTGGTGAACTTTTAAATATTTGCAACAACAGGGATTTGCACTGCACCGTTAGAGCAAAAGCCGCAGCAAAATTTAGTAAAGTTGTTTTTGAAGACGAAAGTTTTTATGAATCTGATTTGACAATAGCTGTTAAAAGGCTTAACACCCGCTGGCTAAATACTATATTAGATGAATCATCAAAGGATTTAACTGAAGATGAAGTTGAAAATTTTGAAAAATTACAATCATTTATAAAAGGGGAAAGCGCTTAGCAACATCATAAAATATTTAAGAAAACTTTTGTAAGGATGATTGAATTAAGTCAGAGAATACAAACAAATATTATTTTTTGAATCAACTCAAATTTATAAACATGTAAAGTTGATTTAGTTTAAGTTTTAAGAACAATTTCCGATAATAAATATGCTATATTTGTATTGAAGAAAAATAAGCAGCAAAATACGAAAATGAATGTTGACCCGAAACAAAAGAAACTACGAAAATACTCTTGGGCAATATTGTCAATTTGGACTCTTCTAATTTTAGTTTCATTAATTTGGAACTTAAATATTTTAGATTCAAACACAAAAAAAATTGCCAAAACGGAAGCAATAGCTACATTTAATAAAGACACGGTAACTCGACAATGGGCAACAAAACACGGTGGGGTTTATGTTCTTAAAGACAGAAAAACTCCATCAAACCCCTACTTATCGCACATCCCCGACAGAGACATAGTAAAGCCAAATGGCGATACACTCACGCTGATGAATCCTGCATATATGATTAGACAAATATTTGAGGAATTTCCTAAAAAGTATGGTGTTGTTGGTCATACTACAAGTTTAAAACTGTTGAACCCTAATAACAAGCCTGATGAGTGGGAAAGAAAAGCATTACTTAGTTTTGAAAAAGGGAATAAAGAAAGTGCTGAGTTCTCGAAACTCAACGGAGAAGAACATTTTAGATTAATGCGACCACTGGTAATTAATAAAGGTTGTCTAAAATGCCATGGATTTCAGGGTTATAAAATCGGCGACATTCGTGGCGGCATTAGTGTTTCTATTCCGATGAAATCTTTGCTGCAAAAAGAATCAGGTCAAAGAGATATCCTCTTTTTCTTTCATTCATTGTTATTGTTATTTGGCTTTGGGGGAATATTCTTTTCTTCCAAAAAGTTTTCAAACTATTTATACAAACAAAAAGAAGATGAGCAAGAACTTAAAAAACACCGAGAACATCTTGAAGAGTTGGTAATTGCAAAAACTAAAACCCTTGATAAAGAAATTGCCGAGCACAAAAATGATGAAGAATTATTAAGAATTGAGAAGGAATTTTCAGAAAAAATTATAGAGACGAATAATTCTATCATCGTTGGATTGGATAAAGGACATTTGATAAAAATATTTAATAAGGGAGCAGAAATTGTTACCGGTTATAGCAAAGAGGAAGTTCTTGGCAAAGATTGGTTTAAAATCTTCTTCTCGCAAGACATGTATGATGAAATGAATAAAGTATGGAAAGATGCTTGGGGAGTTCAAATTCATTCCTATGAGAATGAAATTTTTTGTAAATCAGGAAAAACTAAAGTTATTTTGTGGTCGAATACAGGAATATACGAAGGAAATGATACTACAAAACATATGCTAATATCTATAGGAAATGATATAACCAAGCAGAAGATTTTGGATGAAAAGCTCCAAAAAAGCAGAAATAAATACCGTGACCTTTTTTATAAATCAAAAGACTGTATTTTAATAATTAAGAATGGGAAATTTATTGATTGCAATGCTGCGGCGGTTGCATTACTAAAATATAAAAATAAAGAGGAATTATTAAACATCCATCCTTCTGTTATATCTCCCGAAAAACAACCGGATGGAAGAAGTTCAGTTGAGAAAGCCGATGAAATGATGCAAATGGCAATTGAAAAAGGAAGCCATCGTTTTGAATGGCTGCATAAGAAGGCTAATGGAGAAGTTTTCCCTGTTGACGTTCTACTGACTACAATTACTAATGAAGACGGTTCTATAACTATCCATACTACATGGCGGGATATCAGTAAGCAGAAAAAGAATCAAAAGCTTCAGCAATCTCTATTTGCTATTTCAGAGGAAGCAGGGAAAGAAACCACTATTCAAGAATTTTACGAATCTTTACATAACATAATTGCAGAATTAATGCCTGCAAAAAACTTTTACATAGCCATTCAGGATACAAAAACTGGCTTAATAAGCTTTCCATATCACGTCGATGAATATGATTCCCAACCAAATCCAAAACCAATGGGAAACGGATTATCAGAATATGTACTTCGCTTGGGCAAATCAAAGGTGATTACCGAGAAAATAGATAGAGCACTTCAAGCAGAAGGCAAAGTTGAATTATCAGGTGAGTATGCAAAAATTTGGATTGGTATTTATCTTGAATTTAATAGTCATCACAAAGGTGTTTTGGTTCTTCAGGATTATGAAGATGAAAACGCATATGATCGAGATGATTTTAAAATTCTTCAGTTTGTATCACAACAAATTGAAAAGGTACTTAGTAAAAAATTTGCGGATGAAAGGCTTAAAATATTTATTCAAGAATTATCTGAAGCTAAAAAAGAGCTGGAATTAACAAATCAAAATAAAGATAGATTCTTTTCAATTATAGCCCATGATCTTAAAAGTCCGTTTATGGCATTGCTGGGAATTTCTCAAATGATGGAGAAAGACTTCGATTCAATGTCAAAGGAAGATCTAAAGGAAATGGTTCAGACTTCAAATAATTCTATTAACAACCTTTACAAGCTTATTGAAAATTTGCTTCAATGGTCGCGTTTGCAAAAGGGTTCTATTAGAATAGTTCCAAACAAAATAAAGCTGAAAGAATGCTCTTCCGATGTAAAAAACGCATTACAATTAGCAGCCAAATCAAAAGAAATCGTAATAGACGATGAAATTTCTGAGAATGAATTTGTTTTTGCAGATATGGATTGTGTAAAAACAATTATACGTAATCTTGTGAACAATGCAATTAAATTTACCGAACAAAACGGTAAAATAATACTCAATGCAGAAAAGAATGATGATAAGATAAAAATTACAGTTGAAGACAATGGTATTGGTATGAGCGAAATAATACTTAAAAAATTATTTAGCATCACTGAAAAAGTATCTGAGAAAGGAACTGCAAATGAAACAGGAACAGGACTTGGATTAATACTTTGTAAAGAACTTGTTGAAAAAAACGGCGGTGAAATTTGGGCTGAAAGCCAATTGGGAAAAGGGAGTAAGTTTAGTTTTACGCTGCCAATAAATGAATAATATAATTGTAGAGATTTACTAAAATAAAAAAAATGGTACTACCACGAATTTAATGAAACTTAATAAAAGTATAGAAAGTACAAAATAATTTAGAGGAATTTTGAAGAATTATCCACAATTAAGACAAATTCAATAAGCCGTTTTTTAACATTGAACTACTAACGTAGTTCTGTATTTTAGATCAGATATATTTTTACAAACATTTAACCACTACCGTGGTTATTGATTGTTCACATAACAATGAATAAAAGAATTTAATCGCTTAAGAAATAAAGATTAAATTATGCTTAGAATAATCATTTATACATGGTTTTCAATTGCTTTAAAAACGGTTTTAGTAAAAAGAACCGCATTAGCGGTTCAATGTTTGTAGAAAGAATAATAAAAAATATAAAAAGAACTACGTAGTAGTTCGATGTTCGTAAAATGTAAAACAAATAAGCATTAATATTGCGATGTTCATTAAATAGTTAAATTAAATTATTTTGTAGAGCAACAGCAAATATTCTGCCCCATTTATTCGTTTATGTTTTCCATTAAATTCGTGGTAAAATAAAAAATAAGTTTCAAAATATTTTTTGTTGACAATGATATCTTGTTATACTAAGTTTTGGTCTAAAATTTAATTGAATAATATGCTTACTGAATTCGGAAAAATTTTTGTATTCTTTTTACTCGGTGCTATTTTTGTAGCTATAGGATTATTTACAGCTAAACTTATCCGACCTTCCAGACCTTCCAAAGAAAAATTAAAAACTTACGAATGCGGTGAAAACCCTGTCGGTACACCTTGGGTTAAATTTAATATCCGCTTTTATGTTGTTGCTTTAATATTTTTAATTTTTGATGTTGAAGTTGTTCTGCTTTTCCCTTGGGCTTTGGCTTACAGGGATTACGGCATTTACGGATTTTTGGTAGGAATAATATTTTTATTGGTATTAGCTCTCGGTATGTTCTACGAATGGAGAAAAGGCGATTTACAATGGGAACGCCCGGAGCCGAATATTCCTTATCTTAAAAAAATATTGGACGATAGTAAAATTGAACTTGCAAAAAATGAAAAACAAATTTCTGAGGAAGTTTCCTCTACAATTACTTTAGAAAATTAATATGGGTTTATTAGATAAAGAATTTTCTGACGGCAACATCGTCATTACAAAAGCAGAAGATTTAATGAATTGGGCAAGACTTTCCTCGCTTTGGCAGCTTGGTTTCGGTTTAGCCTGTTGCGCTATCGAAATGATGGCAACTTCCGCCTCTCACTACGATTTTGACAGATTCGGCGTAATTCCCCGCCCTTCACCTCGGCAAGCCGATATTATTATTATTTCAGGTACTGTTACTTTAAAAATGGCAACGAGGATTAAAAGACTCTACGAGCAAATGGCAGACCCGAAATATATTATTTCAATGGGAAGTTGCTCAAATTCAGGAGGTCCTTATTGGCAGCACGGTTATCACGTGTTAAAAGGAATCGACAGAGTAATTCCGGTTGACGTTTATGTCCCCGGTTGTCCTCCGCGTCCTGAAGCTCTTTTGGAAGGTTTATTAAAATTACAAGAAAAAATTCGTCATGAAACTTTGGTGAAAAAATCAGCGTGAAAAATCCCGAAGAAATATTTGAACTATTAAAATCTCAATTTGCAGATGCGATTATTGAGATGACAACCGATTTACCGACTGAACCGATTATTTCAATTCAACCTGAAAAAATTCGTGATATTTTTGAATTTCTTTCAAGCAATGATGAACTGAAATTTGATTCTTTAATGAATCTTTCCGGAGTTGACGATACCAACGGTGAAAAAGTTAAAGATGAAAACGAAAATGAAATTATTAAAGGCGGTACCTTAAGCGTATATTATCATTTCTATTCAACCGAATTAAAACATAAAATTACGTTTAAAGTTACTACCGATAGAGAAAATCCGGAAATTCCTTCCGTCGAGTCAATTTACAAAACGGCAAATTGGCACGAAAGAGAAGTTTACGATATGTACGGAATTGTTTTTAGCGGGCATCCTGATTTAAGAAGAATTTTAATGCCTGATGATTGGGAAGGTTTTCCTTTACGAAAAGATTATCAAAATCCCGAATATTACAACGGAATGAAAGTTCCTTATTAAAATATGAAAACAGAAGAAATGATATTAAATATGGGTCCTCAGCACCCTTCTACTCACGGTGTGCTAAGGATAGAAGTTAAACTTGATTACTAAAAAAATTCCAAAATGAAATGTTTAATTAAAAAATTTGTAGAGAAATATGTTATACAATACTTATACAAGTATTTACTTTTGGTATTGCTTTCGGCAGTATCTATCAATACTGTAATTGCACAAGATTTACCAACAAAATATTTCTCGAAATATATAACTATAAATACTTCTAACACCCACCCTAAAATTAATGAGGTGGTGGATTTTAATATTTCTCTAATAGCACCTGCATATGCTGATGACTACTATATCAATATAAGTGTTTATAATAATGCACATTATAAAGTTGAAAGAGGCAAGTTAAACACTGTTAATATCTATAAATTAAAGAAAACTGAAAATACACATTATAAATTTTCTATACGGTTTTTAGAAAAAAGGATGTATTATATTACGGTAAGTCTTATGAGTCCAACATTGGGTCTCAAAGGTTTTGTCACCCAGTCAAAAATATTTGTTGAAAATGCACCTTTTGAAACAAGTAGTGCAACAATACTTTATAGTGAAATTAAAAAATTAAAAGATAATATTAAAATTTTAAAAACTAAATTAGAAACGGAACGTAATAAGGAGATTACTCCGGATAAATATCAAGCTCCAATAACAGATAAAGGTGGAGTAAATCTTACCCTAGTATCTCCTTCACCTATTTCTCATCCTCTTTATCTTCCTTTCGGTATACGAAGTAAGAATACCAGACAACAAGATACTCCTCCGTTCCGTGGTGATACGCTTAGTTATCGTTTATATCAAGTATATCAAATATTGAATAATGAACATAACTCATTAATACGAACCATTGACTCAGTTAAAGAAAAAAGAAATAGGTACAGGATAAAGATTAAGAATGAAAAGAAGTCAAAGAATAAAACTATTAATGGTTCTGAGTTTAATCTTAATAATAGGAAAGAATCAAATTTAATTATTCCCGATGTAAATGTGGAAGATACTTATGCCGGAGATGTTTATGTTTTAGTAAATGAAGATTCACAAGAATTGTGGTTTACAAATTCTTTTAACCAAATTGTAGATATGAATTGGAGTGTTGAACCATCTTCTCTCGGTTACATAACTGAAAATAATACTACTCATAAAGTAATTTTTCATGCAAACGGCTCGGTGGCAAATGGCAAAATAAAAGCAAATTACAATAACCAGGCTTATTATTACTTAAATTTATACATTATTGATAAATTTGATGTGTCCGGAACATTTAAGTTTGAAACAAAAGATTCTCAGCTTGAATTTCCACAGGAGTTTTATGTAGTTTTATATGATAGAGTAAACAATATAGCATTGGATTATGTCATAGCATTCCAAGGTAATTATTTATTTAAAGACGTAACTAATGTTAATGCTGCTATATACCTGACCTCTGATGCTGTTTATGCCACAGTTTTCAACGATGCTACACTAACTTATATTTATACGTCCGGCTTTTATTATGATGTTCCTTTAACAACTTTTATATTAAGCAGCGATAATACTGCTAATATTCCACTTGATACAGTATCTTATGCCTCTGCTCCTCAAAGCACTGGAGCTTTTAATATTTTAAATACTGTAGAAAGGGGACATAGGCGTGTTTATGATGATATCGGTGTAGATTTGCCTAAGTTAAAAATACAGTGGGATACTTCAAATGTTGAGGGTGTATCAAACTATAGCCATGTGAATGAATTACTTACACTTGCAGGACAGAAAGACGAAGATCAATGGGATGAAGATGTAATCCTTCACGAATATGGACATTTTGTGCAAAATAAAATAAGCATTGGTTACCCAACAGGTGCAGGGGTTCAACATCATAGTTGGTCTTCAATAACCAACGAAGGTAATGCACTTACGGAAGGCTGGGCTACTTTTTTTAGCTGTGCCGTTCAAGAGGATGAAAATTATATAGATCTTACCGACTATGGTTCAAAAATAGCTGTGAATCATCATGCTGAACTACCGTCTTATCATCCGCGGGATTCGAAATGTGAAGGATCGGTTACTAGTGCTTTATGGGATATTTATGATTCTAATAATGAAACTAACTCCGGTACAAATCCCAACAATGATAATGTGACGCAACCTCTATCTCATTTATTGACTTCTATATCTAATCCAATATTTAATGGACATTCACCTTATTCATATTACGAATTTTCTATAGGATGGTATGAATCACAATTTGCTTCAATAAAAGATATTTCAGCGGCACAGGGATTAGATGCAGCTCCTTATTCCATTCATATGGATGTGCCCGTATATACAATGGAGCAATCTTATTACAGCGGAGCTGCAACAACCAGTATGATATTGTCTTATCTTGGCGTATCCCAAAGTCAGAGTGCGATACAAAATGCAGGCGGAGCAGGTACGGCAGATATGAACGGACCCCAGGCAGAAAGTGCTGTAACAACTTATCAGCCAGCACCTTATACTTTTGGAAGAGGAACTTTTCAAGATATTAATTCTGCCACGGCTTTTTTAGCAAAATGGGTAAGTTATGATATTTCTGTGGATAAACCTCTTACAGGCAGCCAGCCGGATCATGCACCCGGGATGATACCGTTAGATGGCAGTTATAATAACTGGGCAGTTGTAAATGGAGTGGAAACTTCTGCATATCCTTATCCGGACGGAGCAGTATATACGCTATACGGTTTTTGGATTACCGAACCATACCGTTCTTCCGGTAATATTCAGCAATTAGCCTTAGCAAAAAGCAGTGCTTTGATCATCCCTTCCTATCTCGGAGGCGGTGAAAGCTATCTTACCGCAGCAGCATTTCAAACAAGATATAAAAGCATAGCCGGACAGTGGACTGCAATCTGTGAACCTCCCGAAGGTGCTCTCGGAAATCCAATTATCTCTGCCCCAATTCCGGTTACTGCTGAATCAGACAGCCAAATTGTACAAATTGTATTGGCAGCTCTTAATAATCAACCCGGGCTTGGAGATGTAATAAAGATTAGGCATATTTTGGGAGGAAAAATTCCCGGAAATATTACTTTTGTAAATAGATTGGGAGTAGATGACCCATATTATATAATTCCCTTTAATAAAGCAGGGAAAACATATCTTGGTGTTATAATAGACGGTTATGGTTTTTATCTTGAAGAAGCTGCTCTACCTTCCGAAGCTGTAGATTATCATCTTATGAAAAAACAAAAGGCTATAAATCTTCTTGTAAGTCAAGGATATATTTCACATTCTCAAAATCCTGAAGGGAAGTTGGTATATTCGCCCTTTCTTTCAATAAACCAATATTATCCGGCATGGGAAATTACTGCCGAAGGACAAATTTTTTATGTAACTCAAAATGGTGAAGTTAAACTTCCAAATGATTTACCTAAAATTCAGCAACCAAAAGATATTACTTTACCGCATATTTTCAGTTTGGGTCAAAATTATCCGAACCCGTTTAATCCAACAACACAAATAACTTATCAAATACCAAAAGATGGCTTTGTGAGTCTAATAGTTTATAATACTCTTGGTCAAAAGATAGTTAGTCTTGTAAACCAAAATCAAGTAAGCGGTAAATATACTGTAAATTTTAATGCTGATAATTTACCGAGCGGTATGTATATTTACAAAATAAAATCCGGTAATTTTTCTGAAGTAAAGAAAATGATTCTTTTGAAATAATAATTTATTAGGACAAGTGCAGTTTTATTTTATATGAAAACAGAAGAAATGATATTAAATATGGGACCTCAGCACCCTTCTACTCACGGCGTGCTAAGGCTTGAGGTAAAACTTGAAGGTGAACTTGTTATTGATGTTACGCCTCACATCGGATATCTGCATCGTTGTTTTGAAAAACATTGCGAAAATCTATCTTATCCGCAAATAATACCTTATACCGACAGACTTGATTATCTGGCTTCAATGTACAATAATTTCGGTTATGTAATTGCAGTTGAAAAGTTAATGGGTTTGGAAGTTCCCGAAAGAGTTCACTACATTCGTGTAATAATGGGAGAATTGCAGAGAATTGCTTCGCACCTTGTTGCACTTGGAACTTACGGTGTTGATATTGGTGCTTTTACACCGTTTCTATATTGTTTTAGGGACCGCGAAAAAATTCTCGACTTGTTTGAAATGACTTGCGGCGCAAGACTTTTATATAATTATATGTGGGTTGGCGGTGTTTCCCACGATATTCCTCCCGATTTTTTAAGATTGGCAAAAGATTTTATCGATTATTTTAAACCGAAAATTACCGAATTAAACAATCTGCTTTCATATAATAAAATATTTATCGAACGAACTGCAAATGTTGGTATTTTGCCGCTCGATACTGCAATAAATTATGGAGCAACCGGACCGATTTTACGTGCAAGCGGCATTCCGTTTGACGTGCGAAAAGAAGAACCGTATGCTGTTTATGATAAAATTGATTTCGATATTCCTACCGGACACGGCGAAATGGGAACTACCGGCGATAGCTGGGACAGATATTTTGTTCGTGTGCAGGAAATGGAGCAAAGTTTAAGAATTATTGAACAGGCAATTGAGCAAATTCCGGATGGAGATGTTCACGAAGCAATTCCGCGTCGTGTAAAACCACCGAAGGGAACTGTTTACACAAGAGTTGAAAATCCCAAAGGTGAACTTGGTTACTTTATTATCAGTGACGGAGGCAGTAATCCTTCGCGTGTTAAAGTTCGCCCGCCTTCTTTTGTAAACTTGGCATTAATGGGTCCTTTGTGTAAAGGGCATCTTATCGCCGATATTATTACAATACTTGGCAGTTTGGACATAGTTTTAGGAGAAATAGACAGATAATGTACGAAATCTTTTTAAATTGGTTTGGTAACGAAACTTTGTCGATGTTTTTATCGGCTGCACTTCCCTTGTTTGTTGCAATTGTTCCTTTTGCATTGTTTGCGGTTTTAATGGAAAGAAAAGTTTCGGCTCATATGCAGGACAGACTCGGACCGATGCGAGTAGGTTTTCACGGAGTTCTGCAAACCGTTGCCGACATAATTAAACTTATGCAGAAAGAAGATATTGTTGCTTCAAATAATGATAAAAGATGGTTTAATCTTGCACCGTATTTGGTATTTGTCGGAAGTTTTGCAGCTTTTGCAGTAATTCCGTTTTCAAGTAAATATATCGGATCACACGCAGAAGTCGGTTTGTTTTATATTTTATCTGTCAGCGGAATTGTAGTTGCAGGAATTATGATGGGCGCGTGGTCATCAAATAATAAATATTCACTTCTCGGCGGAATGCGTTCGGTAGCACAAATTGTTAGTTACGAAATTCCTACGGCACTTGTTGTTTTAACTATGGTTATGCTTACCGGAACTTTAAGTCTCGACAAAATGAGTCAACAACAAACGGCATATTTTTGGAACTGGAATTTGTTCGGCGGTGCCGGACATGGTTTTGTACAGTTGCTTTTAATTCCTTTTATGGTTGTAGCATTTTTAATTTTATTTATTAGCACACTTGCCGAAGTAAACAGAACACCGTTTGATATTGCAGAAGCCGAATCGGAATTGGTTTCGGGATTTCATACGGAATACACAGGAATGAAATTTGCGATGTTTTTCCTTGCCGAATATGCCAATATGTTTGCAGTTTCGGCAATTATTACAGTTGTTTTTCTCGGTGGTTATCAATCACCATTCGGCTATTTAGGCAATTCGCTCGGAGTCCATTGGTTAATACCAATTGAACAATTATTTTGGTTTGCATCAAAAGCATTATTTTTTGTATTTGTACAAATGTGGCTGCGCTGGACTTTGCCTCGTTTGAGAGTTGATCAATTAATGACTTTATGTTGGAAATATTTAATTCCTTACGCTATAGTTAATCTTGTAATAGTTGGAATTTTAACGCTGTTTTAAAATTAGAACTTAGAAATTAGTCCGCCACGGCGGATTGGAATTTAGGAATTTGAATTATGAAAGATTTAAAAGATAGAACTTTTAAATTTTCGTTAGATGTTATAGATTTAGTTGAATTATTGCCTATAACTAATGCGACAAGAGTTGTTTCATATCAATTAGTGAAATGTGGGACTTCTGTTGGAGCCAATTATCGTGCTGCAAAAAGAGCGAGAAGTGATAATGAGTTCATAGCAAAAATAAATATTGTACTTGAAGAAGCAGATGAATCTTTATTTTGGCTGCAAATTATTAAAGCCAAAAATTGGATAACAAATTCACTATTAGAAAATTTGTTAATCGAATCAAATGAATTAACAGCAATTTTTGTTAGTACTTTAAAAACAATGAATAAGAAAAAATCAGGAGGAACAAATTAGGTATTAGAATTCTAATTTCTGCCAAAGGGATTCTGTGAATAAAATCTAATTTCTAATTTCTAGATGAGACAATATTTTAAAGATACATGGGAAGGCATTTGGACAGTACTTGTCGGGATGAAAATTACTTGGGATCATTTATTTGTCCCTTCAGTAACAATTCAATATCCGGATGTAAAACCGCCTCTGCCTGAAAGAGAACGCAACAGACTTTATGTAAATATGGATGACTGCATCGGATGTTTACAATGTGAACGTGCATGTCCGGTTGATTGTATTGAAATTGAAACTGTTAAAGCTTTGCCCACAGAAGATTTGGGGAAAACTTCAAACGACAAAAAGAAAGCTCTTTGGGTAACAAATTTTACAATCGACTTTGCAAAATGCTGTTATTGTCAATTGTGTGTTTTCCCTTGCCCGACTGAATGTATTAAAATGACTGATGTTTATGAGTTTTCTGAATACAGCAGAGAAAGCCTGATTTATAATTTTTCAACTTTAACTCAACCTGAAATTGAAGAGAAAAAAGCTAATTTTGAAAAATTTCAAGCTGAAAAAGAAGCTCAAAAATTAGCGGCAGCAAAGGCGAAAGCAGTTACAAAAGCAAAAGGGAAAAATAGTAGTAGTGAAGATGATAAAAGCAGCGAATAATTTTTAGAATGAAGTATTTAATTAAAAACATGTGAAAATTTAAATGTTATTTATTGAATTTTTTAAATAAATAGACTAGTTTTTTTATAAACTTTACAAAGTAAGGACAATGCTAAAAAGAATAATTTTACTCTTATTTGTTTCGACTTTAATTTCTTGCGAAACAATAAATCCACCTGTAGTCCATGGGGATGAATGGGAAAATATAACTTATAATTTAACCGGTGAAAAGATAATAACTTTTAAAATACATAGGACTGATTTGTATGCTTCGACTTATCACGCTATATATAGTTTGCATGATAAAAATTGGAAGGAAATAGCCACAATCGCAGCTGATTCTTTCTTAGATTTTGAATTCAGAAATGACACATTGTTTATTTTGACTGATCTTGGAAAGATTTATTATTTAGGTTCGAATGATTCCCTTATGGAGAGGTATGATTTAAAATTACCTGGTACGCTTGTAATGCTTGTTTCAGGTCAAAGTTTTTATATTGGTAAAGAAACACCTTATTACTATGGTTTAACAAAAATCAGTGATACAGAAAACTTTGATTATCCGATGAACAACTTCCATACTTCTTATGATGTTAGCCAAATTATTCAGCACAAAAATATAATTTATATCGGCACAATAAATACAAGTGGTTATTTTGTTGGGAAATTAGAGAACGATATACTGACAGCAATCGGTTTGAATGCAAATAATGGGTATTCAATAGGGGAATGTTATTCAATGGCTTTTGCAGGTGATACATTACTCGTTGGTAGCGGTGGCGAAGTATTATCTTATGTGAATAATTATTGGTCATTGTATAAAGATAAAATTCCTACTATTGAAAGCACGATATTGAAAGATAAAGCCCTTGCACTTTTAGAATACAACGGTCAGACACTTGTTGGCACAAAACATAACGGCATTATTAAATATAACGCCGTAAAAGGTATATGGGAAAAATATTTTAATACCGGTTTACCTGCAAAATATAGCATAAATTACCTGAAGAAGAATAATAATTACATTTATTCAATATTAGGTTATTTTAATTTTACAGGAGCAAAACGAGAATCTCAATTTATATACAGGCTTGATACATCAAAACTAAATTTTAAATAATTACAAGAAGAATATATATTATGAAAAGATTGCTTAACTTATTTATTATTCTTTTTTTTACAGGTTGCTTTATTTTTACGATTCAAAATAATTTAAAAGCCACTCCAAATAGAACTAATAAAGCTACTCAAAATAGAACTGACGCGTTAGTTGAAACTGGATTACCAGCTAACTTTGAATGGCGAGATGAATATTATACAGTTTATTGGGATTTTTATAACAATGGTCCAACTTCAGTAACTTCACCATATTGTTCTGACGCAATAGGAGAATTGTTATATACGAAGGATTACGAACCTGAAGATGGGTGGGTACTTGTTACTGGAAACTTTGGCTCTAGTCAAGGTTATATAGCCAATCCATATTTTATCATGTACAACAAGTATGAAGGATTACTTCGCGTTTTTGTATTGATAAATTCACCGGAAAATTATTCAAATGCTTCAATGAAACTTTCTTTTGGTAATGATTCCAAAACAGCATTACTTACACATGCTTCTAACAGAGCTTGGGCAGTAGATAATTTTAAGCAAGATAATATAATACTGGCAACTTTTGATATGTTTAATCATGAATGGTTGTATGCTGATTTCGCTATGGCCTACGACCCAAATACTAATGTTAAAACTGATTCTCGGCTGAAATTTAAATTGTTTGGAGTAACACTTACAGACCTTACAATAAACGGGACAATTAATTTAACACAAGAACTTCCTAAATCTTCAATGAATTCGGGAAATCTTTCAACTTTTGACCAAATAACAGTAACCGGCAAAAAAATTGCAGGTTATTATAGTACTTTTAATGGTTATAAATCACAGTTAATTAAACAGACAAACAAAGAAAATGATAGTAAATTAAAAACTGCATTAAATAGTTTATCTAATAGTTGGATTGTAAAAGATTTGCCTTTTATTGGTGCAGCAGTTGGTTTAGTTGATTTTTTTGTTGGCGGTGGAAGAAGTACAGCAACTGCATCACCGGTACCAATGGTGTTTAATGGTGATATGAACTTAGAAGGTACTTTAACAACTTATGATCGAATAACTCAGTTTACCATGCAAACTCCTGGTACTGATCACGGTAATATAACAGCGAATATACCTTATTACGATAAGCCTTTAGGAATATTTAACCTTACTGAATCACCAGTTTTACAATGGCATGACTATTATCAATACTTAGAAAATGGAATAAGTATGGAATGGACTTCCTATAAAGTAAAAAATGATATACATTATATAATCAATCCTAATGCCAATTTATCCTTACATAGTTTAGACGTTGCACTTGTTTTTAGATTACCAGAGAATTTCCCTTCTTCGGATTATAGGAATCCCCCTATAACGAATTGGTTAAATCAAGGAATTTATGAAATTGAAAATAGTGAAAAAAGTAATCATTATGTTTTACGTACAAAATATATACCTTACAATTTATTGAAAAACACTGTTATTAATGCTCCTTATGGTACTGATATAACTATTAAAGTTAAAGCTGTACTAAAGAGAAACGATGCCCCATCAGGTACTCAAAATATACTATATGTTGCAGATTATGATGGACCTACATGGGAGGAAGTTACAACAGGGTCTGACCCATTTCCTTGGACTTCTGATCAACAAGTCCCTTCAAAACCAAGAAATCTCACGTGTAGTTTCAGCTCATCAAATCATCCTGTATTACATTGGGACCTTGGAGTTGGCATTGAAAAATACGAAATTTGGAAAAATGATGGAGTTAGTAGTACTTGGTCTAAATTTGCAGAAGTAGGTCCATCAGTTTACCAGTATGAAGATATTACAGAAACATTGTATAATCCACATTCGGGTAATAAAATATATAAATATTATAAAATCAGAGCCATTGATTATGCTACTAATCCGTCTGTTTATTCTGATAAAGTAAGTGTAGCCTTAAACGGAATGTCAATTTTAAATAAGAATGGATATTTAAGCGATGATTTTGATTATGCTCTTTTTGATAACTATCCAAATCCGTTTAATCCAACAACACAAATAAACTATCAGATGCCTAAAAATGGATTTGTAAGTTTAGTAGTTTATAACACACTTGGTCAAAAAGTTGCCACTTTAGTAAATGAGATGCAGGAAAGTGGGGTTTATAAAGTCAATTTCAATGCTGAAAATTTACCGAGCGGTATTTATGTTTACAAAATACAAGCAGGTGAATTTTCTGAAGTTAAGAAAATGTTGTTACTTAAATAATGAATATTCAACTAAAAATATTTTTTTAAATAATAGAAATTAAATAATTAAGTTTATGAGTTTATTCGATATTATATTTTACTTATTTGCGGTTATCACTATTGTATCCGGCTTTTTAGTAGTTTCTACTAAAAATATTGTTCATTCCGCATTTTATTTATTGTTTACATTTTTCGGTGTTGCCGGTTTGTACGCTTTGCTTGGTGCTGATTTTATTGCAGTTGTTCAGGTTATGGTTTACATCGGCGGTATTTTAATACTTATAATTTTTGGAGTAATGCTCACTAATAAAATTACCGATGTTCCTATTAAAACCAAAACTTTACAAGTTATTCCGGCTGCAATTATTGTCGGATTATTTGCCGGTGCATTGGCTTCTATTATGGTTAGAACTCAGTGGCATACCGAAGTTTCAAAAATTCCTAAAACCACAATGTACAGTTTAGGCGATCTATTATTAAATGAATACGTTCTTATTTTTGAATTACTTGGAATTCTTCTGCTAATTGCACTAATTGGTGCAGCTTCAATTGCAAGAAGAGAACAAGAATAAAATTAAGGTAAATAAATGTTACACGTTGGGTTAGAACATTTTTTGTTTGTAAGCGCAATTCTATTTTCATTGGGATTGTATGGAATAATTACTCGTAAAAATGCAATTATGGTTTTGATGGGAATTGAACTTATGCTTAATTCCGCTAATATAAACTTTGTAGCTTTTTCGAGATACGGAAATTATGGACTTAACGGACAATTAATTGCTTTATTTGTAATAATTCTTGCTGCTGCCGAAGCTGCTATAGCTCTCGCAATTGTATTGAATGTTTACAAAACATTTTCTCACATAAATATAGACGAAATTGATAATCTTAAAGAATAAGATTTATGGCTGAACAAACATTAATAAATATTGCACTTATTATTCAACTATTACCGTTATTCGGATTTGTAGTTGTAATATTCTTTGGTAAACGATTTAAGAAAATTTATCAATTGGAAATAGGTATTCTTGTTACTGCGTTTATTCTTGCAGTAATAATTGGATTTTTCAAATTGAGTATGTATATGCACCATGATATTGTTTTCGCATTTACATGGTTTGATTTGGGTAAATTACCGGTTCTCGGACAATTGCATTTTGATCTTGGATTAAAACTTGATAATCTCTCTATTATCATGCTATTTGTTGTTACTTTAATTAGCATGCTGGTTCACATATACTCAATCGGTTATTTAAAAGGCGACAAACGTTTTAACAGATACTATGCCTATCTCGGTATATTCACTTTTTCAATGATTATGATTGTGCTCACTCACAATTTCCTAACAATGTACGTCGGCTGGGAACTAGTAGGTTTATCATCATATCTTTTAATCGGATTTTGGTACGAAAAAGATTCTGCCGCTGATGCCGGTAAAAAAGCATTTTTAACAACGCGTCTTGGTGATATTGGAATGTTTATAGGCATAATGATATTATTTACGCAATATCACACATTTACATTTGATGAAATATTCCACCAAATTTCTATAGGCAATCTTCCATTTGGAAGTACTGCTTGGTTATCTGCCGCAGGTATTTTATTATTTATGGGAGCTGTCGGCAAATCTGCTCAATTCCCTCTTCACGTTTGGCTTCCTGATGCAATGGAAGGTCCAACTCCGGTGAGTGCTCTTATTCATTCGGCTACAATGGTTGCAGCCGGCGTTTATTTTATGGCTCGTATTTTCCCCATTCTTGATGGAACCGCATTGTTAGTAATTGCAGTAATTGGAGCTATAACAGCATTTATAGCAGCAAGTATTGCACTTACACAAAATGATATTAAAAGAGTTTTAGCATACTCAACAATCAGCCAGCTTGGTTACATGATTTTATCAATCGGTGTCGGTGCTTATGCCTTTGCAATATTTCACATGGTAACACACGCATTTTTTAAATCAGGTTTGTTTCTCGGTTCCGGTTCCGTAATTCATTCCATGCACGGAGAGCAGGATATGAGAGAAATGGGCGGTTTGAGGAAGAAAATGCCTATTACTTATGCTGCTTTTATTGTTTTTTCGCTTGCTATTTCCGGTATTCCCTTGATGTCGGGATTCCTTAGCAAGGATGGGATTTTACTCGGTTCCTTTGCATTTGCAACGTTGACCGGTCATTGGCTTCTTCCTATTTTAGGATTTGTTGTTGCCGGCATGACGGCATTTTATATGTTTAGATTAATCTTGATGACTTTTCATGGAGAACCTCGAAATAAAGAGAAATTTGGTCATGCTCACGAAAGTCCTAAAGTAATGACAATGCCGTTAGTTGTATTAATGACATTATCCGTATTTATTTTTTATACACCTAATCCACTTTCACCTGAAGCAGGCTGGTTTTACAAATGGATTGGAAATGCTGAAACAGTAGTTCCGCAAAATACTCGATTTGAATTTATGAAAAGCAATGAAGCGGAGACTCACGAAGCTGCGGTTAGCGAAGAAAATACCGAACAAGAAGAAATAATTTATTCCGAACAATATATGGAAGCCTTACACCACGATCATATTCCCGCTATGGCATTATCAATTATACTCGCAATTCTCGGTATTTTACTTGCTTATGCAATGTATGAATGGAAGAAAATAAATGTCGATAAGTTTACCGAAAAGGTTAAACCGCTCTATACATTTTCATTAAACAAATGGTATTTTGATGAATTGTACTACGGCACTTTTGTTGCCGGCACTATCGGATTGGGCAAAGTTCTTCGCTGGTTTGATGAAAAGATTGTTGACGGTCTGGTAAACGGAACCGCTTCTTTTGGTCGCGGTGTATCTTTTATAACTGAATTAATTGATAGATACATTGTTGATGGTTTAGTGAATTTTACAGCTTTTTTCAATGGATTCTTGGGTTTGGCACTTCGTAAATTCCAAACCGGTAGAGTTCAAAGTTACGTTTTGTTTGTAGTATTTTCATTATTTGTTTTGTTCTGGGTATTTATTTAATAGATTTTTAATAAAAGAGATTTTTTAACTAAAGGTTAATTGTAAAATGGATGGATTTCCAATATTATCTTTGATTACATTTATTCCCGTTGTGGGAATAATTTTAGTTTTGTTGATGCCCAAAGGCTACGACAAACAGATTAAAATAACAACATTAATTATGACACTTCTTCAGCTTGTACTTGCCGTAATTATGCTTGCTAATTTTAACTATTCTGCCGGAGGAATTTTTCAGCAAAGCTCATTCCAATTTATCGATAAATTTCGATGGATAGATGTTCCAACTCATACTTGGATTGGAAGAATAAAAATAGATTATTTCCTCGGTGTTGATGGAATCAGCATGCCGTTAGTTCTTCTAACAACTATTGTTACTACTATTGCGGCAATTGCGTCATGGAATATCAACAAATCCGTTAAAGGTTATTTTGCATTATTTCTTCTATTAGATACTGCAATGATGGGCGTTTTTGTTTCACTCGATTTCTTTTTATTCTATGTATTTTGGGAATTGATGTTACTCCCGATGTATTTCTTAATCGGTATTTGGGGCGGTCCTCGTAAAGAATACGCAGCAATTAAGTTCTTTATTTATACTTTAATCGGTTCTGTATTTATGCTGCTTGTAATGATTGCACTTTATTTCAGTGCAAAGGAACTTCTTCCTGATGGAACACGAGTTTTCACATTCAATTTGCTTGCTTTAATGGACAAGGCAAACTACACAGCTACAGGAATACTTTCACCTCTTAATCCAAATAATTTTAGGTTTATTGCATACATTGCACTATTTGTCGGTTTTGCAATTAAAATACCAATGTTCCCGTTCCACACTTGGCTTCCCGATGCTCACGTGCAGGCACCAACTGCAATAAGTGTTATTCTTGCCGGTGTTCTTTTGAAAATGGGAACTTATGGAATTATAAGAGTTAGTTTCCCAATCTTTCCGGAAATTACAAGACAATTAGCCTGGTATATCGGTTTGTTTGGAATGATAAATATTATTTACGGTGCGTTGGTTGCACTTGCTCAAAAGGATTTCAAACGATTAATTGCCTATTCTTCGGTTTCACATATGGGTTATGTTTTGCTTGGAATGGCATCGCTTACCACAGTTGGAATGAACGGCGCAATTTTCCAAATGTTTAATCACGGAACAATTACCGCAATGTTATTCTTAATTGTCGGTGTTGTTTATGATAGAGCACACACTCGTGAAATTGATGCATTTGGCGGACTTGCTAATCAAATGCCGATTTATACCGGCGTTATGATGATTGCCTTCTTTGCTGCTGTCGGTTTACCGGGATTAAGCGGTTTTGTTTCAGAAGCATTTGTATTCCTCGGCGGATTTGCCAGTGATGTTACAAGAACAATTACAATTATTTCAACACTCGGAATTATTCTTGGTGCTTCTTATATGTTGTGGACATTGCAAAGAATTTTCTTTGGAAAGTTCAATGAAAAATGGAAAGACTTGAAGGATCTTGACGGACGCGAACTGGCAATGTTTATTCCTTTGATTATTATTATTATTTTTCTCGGAATTTATCCGACACCAATTATTCATTTAATGAATACATCGGTGAATACGCTGATTAGTTTTATGTTCTAATTTTTAGATAAAACACATTTTATTGAATTACCCCGACATTTATGTTGGGAATAAAAAAAAGAAACCGTATTGGTAGTTTATATTTGATAGATACAAATTACCGATAGTTTTATTTAATAATATCTTATTGAATTACCCCGACATTTATGTCGGGGATAAAAAAAAGGAGCCGTATTGGTAGTTTATATTTGATAGATACAAATTACCGATAGTTTTATTTAATAATATCTTATTGAATTACCCCGACATTTATGTCGGGGATAAAAAAAAGGAGCCGTATTGGTAGTTTATATTTGATAGATACAAATTATCGATAGTTTTATTTAATAATATCTTATTAAATTGCCCCGACATTTATGTCGGGGATAAAAATAGTGGAAACAAATTAGGGCTTCAGCCCTTTGGAAAAGATAATGCCTTATGTAGGTATTTGGGTTCATTTGGTATGGACAACAAAAGACAGAAAACCATATTTGACTGATAATATTAGGTACAAAGTTTTTGCTCATATAAAAGAATACGCTGCAGGGAAGGATATTTATATCGACCATATCAATGGATACGTTGAACACGTTCATTGTTTAATATCCTTAAAAGCAGAACAAAATATTGCTACCGTTTTAAATTTATTGAAAGGAGAATCTTCCTTTTGGATAAATAATAAAAGTGGTTTGACAAATGATAAGTTTGGTTGGCAAGATGAATACTTTGCCGTTTCCGTTAGTCAGTCTCAAGTTGACGTGGTTCGTAAGTATATCGGAAACCAAGAGCGGCATCACAGGAAAACCGGTTTTCAGGAAGAGTATGAGCAATTTATTAAGAAATATAATTTTGAGGTTTATAGGGGCTAAAGCCCCAATGTTCTTTTTTTGTTTATTAACCCCCGACATAAATGTCGGGGTAATTGATTGTGGTGAACTCGCGGCATAAATGTCGGGGTAATTGATTGTGGTGAACTCGCGGCATAAATGTCGGGGTAATTGATTGTGGTGAACTCGCGGCATAAATGCCGTCGGTAATTGATTGTTGTGAAACCGCAGGTATAAATGTCAGGATAATTGATTGTGGTGAAACTGCAGGTATAAATGTCAGGATAATTGATTGTGGTGAAACTGCAGTCATAAATGTCGGCGGTAATTGATTGTGGTGAACTCACAGATATAAATGTTGGCGGTAATTGTTTTTTTTTGAAATTTAATTGTTTGAACTTAAAGGTAATAATTTTTTTAATTAAATAGACTTTGAAATGGATCTTTCTTTTTTATATAACTCTTTAAGCTACATTAAGCCTGAAATTGCAATTGTAATTACTTTATTATTAATTGTTTTCTTCGATTTATTGTTTCAAAAGAACAAAACAATTATTCCGTATATTGCGTTAATTGGAATTGTTGTTGCCGGTATTCTGTGTATAAATGAAATGTCTGTTTCTGCCGCCGGTTTCAAAGGTTCTGATGGTAACTACGGACTTATTGCGTTAGATCCGATTGGAACATTTTTTAAATTATTGGTACTTGCCACTTCCCTATTTATAGTATTCTTTTCATATTCATCATCTGAAATTAAGAAAATTTACGAAAGAACAGGTGAATATTATGCCCTTATCTTTGGAATGATTGTCGGCATGATGTTCTTAATCAGTGCTACCGATTTGATTTTAATTTATTTATCACTTGAATTACTTTCACTATCATCTTATGTACTTGCCGGATTTACAAAACTTCAAGCCCGCAACAGTGAAGCATCAATCAAATATGTTATTTACGGTGCTATTTCATCCGGATTAATGCTTTTTGGTATTTCGATTATTTACGGACTAACAGGGACAACAAATTTATATGCCATCAATTCGTTACTGCAAGGTGTTAACGTTAATATTTTAACAACAACTTTTGCAGGATTGTTAATCTTTGCCGGAATCGGATATAAAATTTCATCCGTTCCTTTCCATTTTTGGACACCCGATGTTTACGAAGGTTCGCCTATTACAATTACCGCTTATCTTGCCGTTGCAAGTAAAGCAGCCGGATTTATGATGCTTATAAGAGTTGTAAGAACGGGATTTGTTACTTTCGTAGGTACAAACGGTCATTGGAATATGAGCCATGCTTTTGATTGGGCTTCATTTTTAATTTTGATTTCCATTCTTACAATGACATTCGGCAACCTTGTTGCAATTTGGCAGGATAACTTAAAACGAATGCTTGCATATTCCAGTATTGCACACGCCGGTTATTTATTACTCGGTCTCGTTGCGCTTTCAAATCAAGGTGTGCTTGCAATAATGATTTATTTTCTTGTTTATGCAATAACCAATCTCGGTGCGTTTTACGTTGTAATGCTCGTTGCAAATAAAATTGATTCGGAAGATATTCACGATTATAACGGACTCGGTTTCACTTCCCCGCTTATCGGAGTTTCGTTTGTGATTATTCTTGTTTCATTAACCGGATTACCACCAACTGCCGGTTTTATCGGTAAACTTTATATTTTCGGTGCTTTAGTTGATTCACATCAAATTACTGTTGCAGTAATAGCTTTGTTAAATTCCGTTATCTCACTTTATTACTATATGCGTGTTGTGAAACACATGTATCTTACTAAAAGTACGGAAAC
>CAZXDS010000003.1:39439-40086 GCA_964639525.1 uncultured Melioribacteraceae bacterium
CCGGCAATTTCTACTTCTTTAAGTGAAAAATCGGTACTTATTATTTTAACCGGAGCGGTACTTCTTTTTGGTATTTACCAGACACCGATAATTGATTTTGCACAACACGGTCTTAAATTTTTAGGATTTTAATTTATAAAGCGATTCTTTGAATCGCTTTTTTCTTTCACGAATGATTTTTCCGATTACTTCAGTTCAGCTACTTTGTATAAATTTACACAGATTTCATGATTTTCAAATCTTTAATTTATCTGCCGGACTTTTAATTTTGTTAATCGAATAAGAGGAAACGTGAGTGTAAATTTGTGTAGTTTCTAACCGTTTGTGTCCGAGCAATTCCTGAATATAACGAATATCGGTTCCGTCATCCAAAAGATGAGTTGCAAAACTGTGGCGTAAAGTGTGAACTGTTGCTTTCTTTTTTATTCCCGATTTTTTAAGTGCTGCTTTAAGAATATTTTGTACACTTTTAGAACTATATTCATCGCCTTTTTGACCTTCAAAAATATAGTCTTTTGGCTTATATTGTTTATAATATTTTCGTAATAATTTAAGTACATTTTCAGAAAGCATAATGTATCTGTCTTTTTTTCCTTTTGCTTCTCTAATGTGTATTCTCATTCGTTCGGAATCAATATCGCCTATTT
>CAZXDS010000004.1:0-36198 GCA_964639525.1 uncultured Melioribacteraceae bacterium
CGTTGACCCTGAAGGAACGGCAAAACTTAAAAAGTTTGCAAGTTATCTGCATGCAATTGAAAAGAATCTTCCGCTGCCTGAAAAATATAAAAATTTTAAACGGGGTTCCGATTCCCCTATTGTTGTTGTGCAGGAAGTATTTAATGCCGGTGATGCCAAAGCCGGTGTGCAAACTCTTGCATACAATTTACCAAACGACGAACGTGTGCGTAAAGCTAAAGGCAGCAAAAAAGTTATGCTGAAAAATATTCACGAAGCAAAATTTGAGCAACTGTTGAAACCAATTGCCGAAATTGTTCTTGAGCTTTCACAATTAAAATATGTAACATTTAACGGATTTTTTAATCACACGCTTATGCATGAAATGTCGCATGGCGTAGGACCGGGAATTATTGAAATAAACGGGAAACAAACCACGGTTAAAATGGAACTGAAAGAAAAATATTCAACATTGGAAGAATGCAAAGCGGATATACTTGGGATGTACAACAATATCTTTATGATTGATAAAGGCGTTTATCCAAAAGGATTTGACAAGGAAACCTACGTAACATTTCTTGCCGGAATATTCCGTTCGGTACGTTTTGGTATTAACGAAGCTCACGGCGGCGGAAATGCAATAATTTATAATTATCTCCTTGAAAAAGGCGGCTATGAGTTCAACACAAAAACCAACAAGGTAAAAGTAAATTTCAATAAAGTTTATCCGGCTCTTAAAGAACTTGCCAACAAAATATTGGTTATTCAGGCTACAGGAAATTACAGTGGAGCAGTTGAATTAACAAAGAAATATGCAGTTCTATCGCCATCGTTAAAAATTTTGATAAGCAAACTTTCTAATTTGCCTGTAGATATTAAACCGGTATTTGCTATTGAGAAACAGTACAATTGATAATTGATAATGGACAATTGGAAATGAAAATTTAGTAATTTTTTTTTGCGGAAAAACATTTTGCTTTGGCAAGCTAAAATAAACATTTGTATTTGAAATATTATTACTAATTAATTATCTTGACATCATAACGTTATAATCGGATGTAATTAATTACCTAAAGAACGCATGGAATAAAATGTCTGTATTAACAAAACGTGCCACTATTTATTTTGAGCCTGAGATTCACAGGATTTTGAAAATGAAAGCTGCCGAAACCTCACGCTCCATTTCTGAAATAATTGATGATGCGGTTAAACAAGAGCTAATGGAAGATGAAGAGGATATTCGCGATTTTGAATTACGCATTGCCGAGCCTACAGGACAGCAATTTAGAGTCAAATAATGTAGCTTTCAATATTAAATTTTTATAGTAGAACAAACCTTCCTCGCAGAGTCCGGTGGACAGTTTGTTCATTGTTAAATGTAGAAAAAACTTTGAAAAACAGCAACAAAGTTTCTTTTTAAAAAATTTAAAAAGAAACCGACTGGAAAGTCGGTTCTACAATTTGCATTTTGAAAAATTAACCGGAAAATCAGTCGAAAGCCGGATTCGGTCTTTGCCGAAATATTTTTATTTAATGTTGTAAATAGTTGCTGCTGTTAGTTTTAATTTTGACTCTGAATCACTGCTACAGTAACATTTGCCAAACTTTTAAAAAACCTAAAGAATAATGGCAAAATATGTATTAAAATTAAGTCTCTTGCGAACGAACCAAGACCCGATTTTTGCAAAAAACTTTTGGGAAAAGAACTTTATAGAATCAGAGTAGGTCAATATAGAATAGTATATCAAATAATAAATACGCAGCTGATTATTTACATAGTGAAAATCGGACACAGAAAAGATGTTTACAAACGAATTTAGGAACAATATGCCTCAAAAAATTTTTATTGAAAAACGACCGCATAACGGATTTACTTTTGAAGATTATGCAGACGAACTTAAAAAATACATTGATAATACAAATCCACAGAACTTAACGGAATCTGAAATTAAATTTTTTGAATTTACAAAGTTAAATATTTACCGAAGCAACAGAGCTTTAAGAACATACAGACCAAGTCCGGAAATACTTTCAGCAGTTGAAAAAATAATGTCCGAACAAATCTGGATGGTTTTAACGGAAGGCTGGTGCGGAGACTCTGCACAAACATTGCCCTATATTTTTATGATGACAAAAGAAAACCCGAATATTAAATTGCGGATTTTACTTCGGGATTCAAATCTTGACATAATGGATAAATATCTTGTAAACGGAAAAGCCCGAAGTATTCCGCGTCTTGTTATATTTGACGCTGACGGAAACGAGCTTGCTTTGTGGGGGCCTCGCCCTGCTGCTGCACAGCAAATAGTGGATACACTAAAAGCAGAAGGAAAAGACATGCACGATATTCACGAAAAACTTCACTTGTGGTACGGACGTAATCGCGGAAAAAGCGTTGAGACAGAATTTGTTGAGATAGTAAACAAAATGTAAAATTGCAGTCATCTAACTCAGGACAGTATCTCGAACAGGGTATCAATGCGGTTCCATTAACAGCCACTATTACAATTGTTATTTGAAAATTACTCGAAAAGTTGATCCTTTGCCTTTTTCACTTTCAACTTCAATTTCGGCTTTGTTCAATCTGCAATAATTTTTTACCAACGAAAGCCCGATGCCGTTACCTTCGTATTTACGGGTATAACCCATATCTTCCTGAGAAAACGGTTCAAAAATTTTGTCAAAGTATTCTTCTGCAATTCCTATGCCCGTGTCTTTTACTTCAACAATAATTTGTTCTTTTTCATTTATAAAAATATGAACTGATACTTTGCCTTTATCGGTATATTTTATCGCATTTTCCAAAAGTTGAATAAAAATCTGCTCCACAGTATAAAAGTCGGCAACAAGTTCAGCATTCATAGTTTCAATTTTTGAATCAAGCATTATACCTTTTTCTTTGGCATAAATTTTAAATTCGTTAAGTAATTTGACTAATATATCTGAGTAAAGATCAAATTTTCTTGGAATTATTTCATAAGTTCCTGCCTGTATTTCCGCAAGATTAAGAAGCAATTCTACGGTTCTCACTATTCTTTTTCCGGCATTTCCAATTAAATTTAACGTGAGCTTTTTTTCTTCATCAACCGTATCTTTCAAATCATCCTGTAAAAGACTTGACAAACTAACAATAGCATTTATCGGAGTTCTAATTTCGTGCGACATTTGGGCAAGAAATGCCGATTTTAATTTATCTGCTTTCTCCGCATTTTCTTTTGCTTTAATTAATTCTTGCTCAGCACGTTTTTGCTCAGAAATATCATGCTGAATACCCAAAAAACCGAGAATATTTTTATCTTTATCAAGAATAGGATTAGCTGAACCATAAATAGTTAATAATTTACCCTCCTTTGTTTTATTAATCATTTCACCTACAACAACCTTTTTATCTAGAAGAGTTTTCCAAAAATTTTTATAAACATCATCGGAAAATATTCCCGACTTTAAAATACGAGGAGTTTTACTAAACACTTCTTCGGGCTTATAACCATACATTTTTTCAAATCCCGGATTTACATAAGTAATATGACCTTCTATATCAGTAATAAAAACAGCGTCATCTAACCTTTCAATTCCTAATTTTATTTTTATAAACTCTTCTTCAGCTTTTTTGCTCTCACTAATATCAATACTGTATTCAATAATCTGTTTCAATTCTCCGTTATCATCAAATATAGGGAAAGCATTTATTTCGTAATATTTTTGCTCGCCATTTTTACAAGAATGGATATGTTCTACTTTTGTCGGTTGTTTGGTTTCACGAATTATTTTTAACGGGCATGGATGCTCCTTATCTTCACATGGCAAATCTCTACCGTGTGACAAATTGTAACATGTAAGTTTTTCATTCTCCACAGCTCCTTTCAAATATACCTTTCTTGCGGCACCATTAAATTTCACCAATGAATAATCGCTTACATTATAAACCATAATCGGGTTAGAAATTGCATCAAAAATCTCTTTAAGAAATTTTTCACTTTCGGATAATTTTTTCTCAGTTGCTTTTCTTAGTTGAAGTTCATTTATTACTTCTTCAATGCTGTTTTCCAGTTGCTCTTTTGAGTCGTGAAGGTCTTTAACCATGTTATTAAATGCAGCCGATAACTTACCTATTTCATCTTTTGCTTTAATTGTAGCATAAGCATTATAATCACCTTTGGAAACTTGTTCAACAGCTCCCATTAGTTTATAAATTGGCTTTGTTATTAATCTACTAAGATAAAGGACAAGAATAATAGCAAAAACAAAGAAGAAAAGAAGTAATTCAAGGGAATGGAACAAATTATTATTTATATATTGAATTAATTGTTTTCTCGAAATTCCTATACGCAATATTCCCAATTCACCTGTTTCTATCGGGTAAGAAAAATCATAGGCTGTTTCATCCCCATATTTTATTAGTTTAACATTTTGCTTTATCTTTGTATTAAAGGATAATAAGTCGATAGGGAATTTTTTGTCAAAAGTATGGACAATTACTTTCTTATTAGGATCGAGTACAAAAACATAAAGTATGTCCTTTTCATTTTCTTTAATTGAATTTATCAAACGCTGAGCTTCTACAAGATCGTTTGTACTCAAATGATGAAAAATATTAAAACTTGAATTTCTTGCTATACTAAACCCTGTATTTTTTAGTATCTCATTTTCCCGCTCAAAAGTTTGAGTATATTCCACATAACTGTTTAACAGTCCAAATAAAATAATAATTGAAAATAAAGAAATTGCTATTTTAAATTTAATCTTCATAATTACTTATTATTTTTAATTTTATTCTTTTTTACCCACGTTTGCATTTCTCTAACCGAATTATAGCAATCATCATCCACTATAATAAATTTATCGATGTAGATTTTTCTTAGTATAGCACTGCCTTCCGGATCTTTGTTCATATTCAATAGAATTGCCCTCATTTTAGAAAATAATTTCTTATCAATGTTAGAATTTACTGCAAACGGCGGAATGCAGAACGGACCGATTTTTTTAATAATTTTTGTTGCAGCGGTTAAAGGAGAATGTTTTTTATTCATATATTCCCAAATGAATTGATCAACAGCAGCACCGTCAACAAATTTATGTGCAACAGCTTCTATTGATTTATCATGCCCGCCGGAATAAATTAACTGTTTAAAATAACCTTTCGGCGTTTCATTAATTTTTGCCAATTCATAAGTAGGAACTAAAGAACCGGTATTTGAAATCGGGTCTGTAAATGCAAATTTTTTCTCCCGCAAATCAGCGAAGGTTTTTATTTTACTGTTTTTATTAACAATGATATATGAATAATAATTCGCCTTACCAAAAAGAACAGGCGCAGCAAGTAATTTCATTCCCCATTTATCGTGTCCCGAAGCATAAGGTCCCGCACAAACAAACGCACCCACTACTTTATTTGTTCTCACCATTTTATTCATTGATGAATAATCTTTGGAAAAAATCATTTTAGTTTTTATACCTATTTTTTTACCTATGTATTTTATCATAGAATCATAAACAGGAAGTGCTTCTTCCGGCGAAAGCATTGCGGCAACACCTATTTGAATTTCTGCTTTATTATTTTTTATCATTGTAACAGAGTCAACTGTTTTTTGTAGGTCAACTGGAATTGGGTTCTCTTGTTGACAAGATGCAAGTAGAACTATAAGAAGTGGAAAAAATAATTTTAAAATATTCATTAATTCTCCTAATTAATTTTAATTCCAATTTATTATCGTACTAAGAATTTATTTGTTAAGTAAATTTATAAAAAAATTACTCAAGGTTGAATCTATATCAATAGTTGTAACCCTGCTGTCCAAAATAAAAAGATTAGAAAATATCTTGGACAACATGAGGCTACCTAAGGACTAAATTATGTCCGGCGACTATTTGTAAAAAAGTACAATAAAAAAAACGACATCAGAAAATAATTTGTATTTATGAGTCCACTCTAAAAAGCCCCAAACGGACTAAAGTCCGTTTGGGGAAGTTCGTTTTTAGTCTGTTTCCCCACGACTGAAGTCGTGGATTAGTAAAAATATTACTTTTTAGAATGGACTCATTTATTAAACCTTACTTTTAATTTTGCTCATCGCTCTTTCAGTAATAGCAGTGATTGTTAGCGAAGGATTTACTCCCGGATTTGCTGAAATTGCGGAGCCATCGCAAACGAACATATTTTTATAACCAAATACTTTATTGTCCTTATCAATAACGCCTTCGGAAATATTCATTCCCATTGAACAACCGCCAAGTATGTGCGCAGTAGTTGGAATTCCAAGAACAGTTTCAGATAATAACGCAGTTGGTGTTGCATCAATTTCTTTGGCAAAATCAGTTGCTAACTTTCGTGCTTCCGGCATAAATGCAGATGGAGCATTTCCAACTTCCAATTTCGTTTTCATTCGGAATTGCCCTAATTCAAATTTAAGCGTCGTGTTTATTGTCTGCATAAAAAGAAGTATTTGTGTTTTCATCGCCCAATCTTTTACAAAATATAACTTACCCCATTTAAGCGGATGTTTTACTATTTCTATAATTATTTTCATAAATCTCGAAAACCAATTTTTTCCTTCAAGCATTGGCACCATTTGAAGCCGCCAAAATCCCGAGCCGGACGGATAACGCACAGGTTCCACGTTACTGTGTTCATCAGTGTTAAATATTGAACCAATTGCAATACCGTCTGAAAATACCGTGTCTTTATTTGTTGAAGTAATTCCCAATAAACTCTCGGAATTAGTTCTTATTGCGGCACCTATTTTTGTTGATAATTTTGGAAGTGATTTATCTTTTAATTCTAAAAGAAGAGGAACTGTCCCAAGCACACCACCGGCAAAAATAATTCCTTGTGATTTCGCTTCATGCTTTGAATTAAAAATATTTGTTGATGTTCTCCACATTAGACGATAACCTTTTGAACCATCTTCGTTTTCAATCGGGAGAACATTATATACTTTTGATTCCGAAATAATTTCAGCACCGTTTTTTTCAGCAAAATAAAGATAATTTTTATCGAGAGTATTTTTTGCATTAAAACGGCAGCCAATCATACAAGCACCGCAAAAATGACAACCTGCACGTTCCGGTCCTTCACCGTTAAAATACGGGTCGGGCACAGTAACTTCAGGTTCTCCGAAAAACACAGCCACGTCAGTTGCGTTAAAATCCGATTCTTTACCTGCTTTTTTTGCAATGTTTTTAAGTACAACATCTCCTGCTTGTAGTATTGGATTAGGTGAAACACCGAGCATTCTTTTGGCTTCTTTGTAAAATGGCATCAACTCATTTTCCCAATCTGCAAGATGAGACCACGATTCCGCATTAAAAAATTCGGACTTGGGAATCGGCAATGTATTTGCATAAACAAGCGAACCGCCGCCTACACCAACACCGGATAATATTGCAACATGTCTGTAAAAAGTTATTTTGAAAAAGCCAAAAAATCTGAGAAGCGGAAGCCACAACCAACGTTTTAAGTTCCAGTTGGTTTTGGGAAAATCATCAGCAAGTAATTTTTTCCCCTTTTCAATTACAAGTACTTTGTAACCCTTTTCACTTAATCGCATAGCAGAAACCGAACCGCCGAATCCGCTGCCGATTATAATAAAATCGTATTCTTCGTTTTTGCTTTTCATTTGTTTCCTTTTGAACAATTAGACTATTCCGAATATTAAATCTGATTACAATATAATAATATTTTTCATCTAAAGATTAATACTCCTTCTTTCTACATTGTCGCTTAATTAACACTTCCCCTTCATATAATTAAGTATTTTTGTTGGAAATATTTGTACTATACTAGTCTCAAAAAGGTTTTGGGAATTTGATTAAGGCAAAACATTCTAAAAAGCCGTACAATCAATTATATAAATAGTGATTAAACTTGTGATTTTTCAATGTGGCTATCGCATTATTTCACTTAACTTGACAACTTTTATAAAAAAATCCGAAAACCATTTCGTGTTGTGTATATATTGCAAATAAAATTTATTACTTTAAAATTTATTAAGGACAACCTGCAATGGAACACCTTATGATCATTGGAAATGGAATAGCCGGAATTACAACCGCACGAAACGTAAGAAAACAAAGTGATATGAAAATCACTGTTATTTCATCAGAAGCGAAATACTTTTTTTCACGAACCGCGCTAATGTACATTTTTATGGGGCACATGAAATTTGAAAATACTCAGCCCTACGAAAACTGGTTTTGGGAAAAGAATAATATTAATTTGGTTTTCGACTACGTAAATTTAATTGATATAGACAAGAAAACGCTTGTTTTAAAAAGCGGACAATCACTTACTTACGATAAACTCGTAATTGCAACCGGTTCCGTTTCAAATAGATTCGGCTGGCCCGGACAGGGTTTACCGGGAGTTCAAGGATTGTATTCAAAACAGGATTTGGAACTATTAGAAAAGAACACAAAAAATACAAAGCAAGCAGTTATTGTAGGCGGCGGATTAATTGGAATTGAATTAGCAGAAATGCTGCACACAAGAGGAATTGAAGTAAGTTTCTTAATACGGGAAGAACTGTATTGGGATAACATTTTACCCAAAGAAGACGCTGCATTAGTGAGCCGACACATCTTAGAACACGACATGGAATTAAAACTTGCAACAAATTTGAAAGAAATTATTGCGGGAGATGATGGAAAAGTTCATGCAGTAGTTACAGATAAAGGAGAAGAAATAGAATGCCAGTTTGTCGGACTTACTCCGGGAGTTTCACCTAATATTGGCTTTGTAAAGAATTCTAAAGTTGAAACGAATAGAGGAATTCTTGTTAATGATTATTTAGAAACAAACATTCCCGATGTATATGCAGCCGGCGATTGTGTAGAAATAAAAGCAAAAAGGGACGGCGAACATAATCGTTTTGAGCAATTATGGTACACCGGAAGAATGCACGGCGAAGCTCTCGCTGATACAATCTGCGGTAAAAGGACAAAATACGAACGCGGTATTTGGTTTAACTCAGCTAAATTTTTAGACATTGAATACCAAACTTATGGATTTGTCAGCAATGTTGTACGAGATGGAGAAACTAATTTTTACTGGGTTCACTCATCGGCAAAACAATCCATCAACATTGTTTACCGCACTGATAATCACAAAATAGTTGGAATTAATGTTTTCGGAATTCGTTTGCGTCACAAAGTTTTTGAAAGATGGATTACCTCAGAAAAAACAGTTGAGTATGCTTTGGAAAATCTCGGTGCCGCAAATTTTGATCCTGAATTTTTTAAGAAATATGAGCAGAATATTATAGACAAATTTAATTCTGAAAATCTCGGCAGCGGTTTAATATTGAAGACGAAACGATTTAAAATTAAAGAATTTATTGCTAACAAATTTTAATTAGGTACAGAAATGGAACGGATACAAATTCATCCTTTAAAAGTTTATTCACACAATGATTCGCCGGAAATTATTGAAAAAGCAGGATTAACACTAATTGGAATTGGGATTTTGGGATTTATAATCAGCCTTACCGGAACCTCAAATAGTAATCCGCTTTTATTTTTCTTTTTAAGTTTCGGATTAACAACAATCGGGGCATTTACTTTTATTCTTCCAAAGCTAAAATCTTCCCAAGCGGGAGTAAAAAACGACAATATATTTTTCAACACTTTTACTTCAAGGAAAATTGCTGCGTGGATACTTGGAATTATTATAACAGGATTTTATATTTTACTTTATTGGTTCCCCGAAACACTAACAAATTGGGTAACCCTTGTTAATCCTTTGAGCTATTGGCTGCGTAATCAAAAAGCAGATAGATGGTTTTTGTACGGCACCTTTTACACTTTTGCCGTACTAATAATGGGAACGAGAATGCTGATTAAAAAGCGGCATAACAAATACCAAATTATAAGAACACTTTCAGTAATGTTTTTTCAACTTGGATTTGCATTTTTAATTCCGGCAATACTCTTACGCTTAAACCAACCGGAACATTACTTTACTTACTTTTGGCCTTTACACTATTACGATTTATTCCCCGGCTCAGTCGAATCACTTATGAAAAGTGGAAATCTTGGCTACTTCATGGTTTTCTGGGGTGCAATTATGACTTTCATTGCAACACCGATTCTCTCATATTTTTTCGGGAAAAGATGGTATTGTTCTTGGGTTTGCGGTTGCGGCGGTCTGGCCGAAACTGCAGGAGATCCTTTCAGACAACTTTCGGATAAATCTTTGAAAGCGTGGAAACTTGAGAGATGGTTAATTTATTCTGTGCTCGTTTTTATCACCGTTACTACTGTTTTGGTTTGGCTTAACTTTATTTATCACGGTAAAATATTAGGAAGTGTTTCCTCAAAATTTTCACAAGTTTACGGATTTTTAATCGGGGCAATGTTTAGCGGGGTTATCGGAGTTGGTTTTTATCCGATACTTGGCAACAGAGTCTGGTGCCGGTTCGGCTGTCCGATGGCTGCTGTATTAGGAATTTTTCAAAGGACAAAATCAAAGTTCAGAATTACAACAAACGGTGACCAATGCATTTCGTGCGGTAATTGCTCTACTTATTGTGAGATGGGAATTGATGTACGTTCGTATGCACAGCGAGGTGAAAATATTGTCCGTTCAAGTTGTGTTGGCTGCGGCATTTGTTCTGAAGTATGTCCTCGCGGTGTTTTGAAACTTGAAAATGATTCTCAGGGAATAAGAAGTAATTTTAATTTAACCGCATAAATAATATTTTGATGTGCTAGAGGAAATAGAATAATTTACAGAAATAGCGAAGCGTAACATGCAATAATGAATATCGAACAAGGAACACCGATTTACGATTCTAAATGTCAAACAAATAAATCATTGTTTTTCGTAAAGAAATTAAAATATGATTTTTTGTACAATTTACACATATTTTAAATATCAAATAATGATTAACGATTTTTGATTTCAGATGTTTTACTTCAAAAATATAGAATCGTTAATCGGTGGTCTGGCTCGGCGATAGACGGATTCGCAAATCATTTTTGCGGTTTACCTCGCTATGTTATTGATCAACTCCTTCAAATTCGACAGCATCATTATATACTTCATCATTTTTGCCAAACAAAGAAATAATTTTGCCTGATAACAATCCAAAAACAATTGCAAGAATTACTGTAATTAAAATTCCTTTTAGCTGGGCGCCTGCATCAATGCCATTAACAACAACAATAGCCGCGAGACCGCCAAATATACCGGGAATTCCGTGCAGATTTGAAACTCCGCAAGTATCAACAATTTTATGAAATTTTTCCTGTTTTTCTTGAAATATAGCAAACCCGACAGTTGAAATAGCACCGGCAATAAGCCCAATAATCATTGCTTCAAAATGAGTGGCATAATCACACGTTGCACCAATTGCAACCCCACCGGCAAGTGCTGCATTAGCAATGTCTGCTGCATTAATTTTTCCTCTAATTGATACTGATGCTATATATGCAGCTATAGTTGATCCACATAAAGCAAGAACCACATTTACAACAGTTAAAGGAATAGCTTCAACAGGAACTAATGCGGCACAAAAGCTTGGCCAGAAAACCCATAACACCATACTACCCAATAATGAATATCTATCAGATGTGTCATCTTCCAAAATAGGAGTTTCTCTTTGTATTTTAGTAGTTAATGAAATTGCCGCCGCTACTCCAAAAATTGCCCCAAACGCATGGATTACAATAGACCCGCCGGTATCAGCAACTTTGCCCACAAAATTGAAATAGTCGCCTACAACTACCAATTCATTAAAAATATATGCCGGAATAAAAAGCAAACCCAATATCATATATTGATACATTTTTATTCTACCGAGAATAGCTCCCGCAGCAATTAGCAAACTTGCAGCGCCAAATTCAGCAAGTATAAATTGCTCTATTTCTCCTCTGCCGGCAAAAACACCGAGATTTTTAATAGCGAGATATGATGGAATAGCCACACTAACCAAAAGAAATGTTGCGGTTAATGCCGAGCGTCCGTACTTTTTAATAAAAACCATTAAAAAGCCGAAACCAATTAACAACATAGCCATAATGTGTATTGAACGAGTATATTGTTGAACTTCTAATATAGATGATATTTCGGTTTTTTGAATTCCTTGAGCGAATACATTAACTGCTGAACCGAAAAGAAAAACGGTTAATGCTGCGAGTTTTGTGATTTGATTTTTCATATATCTTTAGTTTGGTTAATAAATGATAGAATTAATATTCTGTATATATCCAAATGATTTATCTATTTATGTTATTTTTTGCAATTTGATAATTGACTTATAACCTTATGATGTAGGCATTCCGTAAGATAAGAAAAAACCGTTTTAATAAAACACATCAATCAGAACCATAATTAAATTCATACAATTTATTTAGTCAATAAAAATAGGTTACAGTTTTACTTCTGTATTTGTATTTGCTGATTTATATAAAGCTTCCAATAATTTCATTCTGTGCAATGCACTATCAATCGAAGATGTAATTCCCAAATTTCCGGTTACAGTTCCGACAAAATGCTTTAATTCATTTTCGTAGGATTTTTTGTATAAATTTTTACTACCCGCTGTCGAACTAAACGGTGAGTAGTCAATCTTTGTTCCGTTTAATAATTTGTAAGCTCTGAGTGGATTTAAATGTGCGGTACCCTGTGTACCAAAAATATCAAGCCCGAGATTATCTTTTTCTGAGAGCAAAGACCAGCTAACTTCAAAGTTAATTAATTTGTCATTCTTTAAACGAACTAAACCAACAGATGAATCTTCAACGGTTTTTGTACGGTGTTTGAAATTTTTTACCGAAACGCTGGATACATCCGGATAATTAAGCAGCCAAATTGATAAATCCAAAAGTAAAATTCCCAAATCCATTAATACACCGCCACCGGCTTGACCTTTTTTCATAAACCATTTTTCGCTACTGCTTTGTTTACGAAGCCAGCTTGCCCGAATATAGAATACTTCACCAATTTCATTATAATTAAGTAAACTTTTCAACAACATTGCATCAGGACGGTAGCGCATGTTCATCCCAACCATAACGGTTTTGCCTGATTTTATTGATGCCTTTTTAATATCCTCAGCCTCACTCAAAGAAGTAGCAACAGGCTTTTCAATTAAAACGTGCTTACCTGCTCTCAAAACATCAATTGCAATATCACGATGAGTTCCGGTTGGTGTGGCAATAATGACAGCTTCACAGTCGTCATTTTCAAGCAGATTTTTGTAATCGGTATATCTATTCTTGATTGCAAACTTATCGGCAACACTATTTAACCTTGATTTACTAACTTCAGCAACAGCAGAAATTTCAGCGTTATTCATTTTTTTTAATATTGGTAAATGAACAAGCTGTGCAATTCCGCCAAGACCAATAACGGCTATTTTTGTCTTTTTCATCAATTTATTTTTTCCCTACCAATTATGAGTCCACTCCGAAAAGTTAAAACCAATTTGGAATTGTATGTCTTTAACTCGCTTTCCCCACGTTGAAACTTAATGCTGTCAACTTAAGTGAAATAATGTGGCTATCACAGATCCGTATCGGAAAGCCAAATTGTATTTTTGTTCTTTTAAACCGTCTCTTAAAAGAGACGGTAATTTCCGTTGTATTTATACAACGGTTTAAATGTTTAACTAATATTTTGGCTTTCCGATACGGATCTGTGATAGCCACATATAATAACTTTATAATATTATTTGCTTTTTCTTAAATTGACAACATTGCCGCTGAAACGTGGAGTTAATCAAAATATTACTTTTCGGAGTAGCCTCAATTATAATATATTTTATTTTTCAGTATGAAAAATTTTCTTATCTATTTTTCTATCAAAGTAAAAAATAATGAATTTTCTCTTATTTCAAATTTCTAAATTCTAATCCGGCGGTTGCCGGACTAGTTTCAAAGCATCAAACCGTTGCTCCATGGCTAACTCTACTGTTCTCCACAAATTTTTTCACGCGTTTCACAATTCCTTCCGGATCAATTTCAAGCATTCTGTAAAGTTGTGCTTGTGTTCCGTGAGTAACAAAATTATCAGGTAATCCAATTCTCAAAAATTCATTTTTGTAATTTTTATCCGTAAAATATTCTGCTACAGCACTGCCGAAACCACCAACAATAGAGTTTTCTTCCAGTGTTATTATTTTATCAAATTTTGAAGCAATATCATCAAGCATTTTCGCATCAAGCGGTTTAACAAATCGCATATTAATAACTTTGCAGCTAATTCCCAACGATGATAATTCTTCAGCAGCAATCGCTGCAAAGTTTGTCATAGAACCGATTGCAATCATAGCCACTTGATCACCTTCTTTAATAACTTCTGCCTTCCCAATTTCAATTTCAGAAAAACCTTCGGAAAGCTGAACCCCAAGTGCAGAACCGCGTGGATAACGAAAAGCAATGGGACCATCTTTGTACTGCACTGCAGTGTAAAGCATATTTCTTAATTCAGCTTCATCTTTAGGAGCCATAACTACCATATTCGGAATCATCCGTAAATATGTTAAATCAAAAACACCGTGATGAGTTGGTCCGTCGGCACCTACAAGTCCAGCCCTATCAAGAGCAAAAACAACATGCAATTTTTGTAATGCAACATCATGTATAATCTGATCAAATCCGCGTTGAAGAAAACTTGAGTAAATTGAAACCACCGGAATTATTCCCTGTGTAGCAAGTCCCGCAGAAAACGTAACACCGTGCTCTTCGGCAATACCAACGTCAAAATACTTTTCGGGCATTTCTTTCTGCAAAAATTTAAGTCCGGTTCCATCAGGCATCGCGGCAGTTATTCCAACAACTTTATCGTTTCCCTCTGCAATTTCAACTAATGCTTTACCAAAAATTGCAGTGTAGGAAGGAACACCGGACTTTGATAAAGCTTTCCCGGTAAGTTTATCGAATGGCGTAGCACCGTGCATTTTAGAAGCGTCTCCTTCTGCAGGAGCATATCCTTTTCCCTTCTTAGTATTAACATGAACTAAAATAGGCCCGTTTAATTCTTTCACCTGTTCAAAAACCTTTACAAGCTGCCCGACATTATGACCGTTGAAAGGTCCAAAATAACGAAAGCCGACAGCTTCAAACAACATTCCCGGTGTAATAATTCCCTTTATTCCGGATTCCAAATGGGCGGCTACTTTTCTCAATCTATCACCAAAATCATCCAATTTTCCGGTTAAATCCCAAATAGCACCTTTAAATTTATTATATTCAGGGTGTGAAGTCAGTCCGCTGAAATATTTTGAAAACTGCCAAACATTCGGTGCAATTGACATATTATTGTCGTTTAGTACAACAATCAAATTCCCCTTCTGCATGCCGGTATTGTTCAATGCTTCATAAGCCATTCCGCCTGTCATAGCACCGTCACCGATAACTGCAACAACTTTATCATTATGTTTTAAAAGCTCGGATGCTTTAGCAACACCAAGAGCTGCGGAAATTGAAGTGGAGGCATGTCCGGCTCCAAAAACATCGTATTCGCTTTCAGTTCGTTTTAAAAATCCGCTAATTCCCTTAAATTGTCGAATCGTTGAAAGTTTATCTCTTCTTCCGGTAATAATTTTATGGGGATATGCTTGGTGTCCCACGTCCCAAATAATTTTATCTTCCGGCGTATTAAAAACTTTGTGCAAGGCAAGAGTTAGCTCCACTGTTCCTAAACCACCGCCAAAATGACCACCGATTTGTGAAATTACATCAATTAAATATTCTCTAATTTCAGAAGCAAGAATCTTTAAATTTTTAATATCGAAATCCCTAATGTCTTTCGGATCATTAACATTAAAAAGTAATTTGTATTTATTTTTTTTTACCATTTTACTTTCCTTTACTCTTCAAAATCAAGTTCATCTTGAAATTCATTTTCTAATTTTTGCTGTAATTCTTTTACTTTAACTTCTGCATTTTTTAAAGTCTCATAACATAATTTGGACAGGTTAATTCCCTCTTCATACAATTCTATTGATTCACTTATTCCAATATCCTCGCCTTCCAATTTGCTCGAAATCTCTTCTAACCTCTTCAAATTATCCTCAAATGATTTTTCTTTTTTCTTTGCCATTTACTCTATCTCAATTTCCTTATCAAAAAACTGTATGTTAAATTTTTCATTTTTTATTAATCTTTTTGCTCTGCCAACATAATTTTTATTTTGCTTCACAATTGCAAATCCCTTTTTCAATACTTTTTGAACATCTGCATTATCTATTGTTTTTGACAATAAGGATAAATGATTACCCACATTGGCAATTCGATTATTCATCAAATTTGAAATTTTATAATTCAAATGGTCTAAGAATTGATATTTTGTTTTTATAACACTTTCCGGTATTCTAAAACCATAAGAATTTATCAGTCCGTTTACTTCTGAATTTTTTGCAATCAAAGTATCTAAGATAATATTTTTTGTTCTATTATTAAATGACTTTAAATACGAAATAATTTCGGCACTGTCAGGAGTAGCAAGCTCCATTGCAGCCGTTGGAGTTGCTGCCCGAACGTCTGCTACAAAATCTGCAATTGTAAAATCAATTTCATGACCAACACCGCTGATAATCGGTATCTCCGAATCGAAAACAGCACGAGCAACTTCTTCTTCGTTAAAAGCCCATAAATCTTCAAGCGAACCTCCGCCTCGCCCAATAATAATCACATCCAAATCTTTATAATTATTCAGTCGTTTAATGTTAGATGCAATTTCCTCTGCCGCTCCTACACCTTGAACTTTGGTAGGGATAAAAATTAGTTCAACAAGAGGATAACGCCTTTGAGCAGTTGAAAACATATCCTCTATTGCAGCACTTTTTCCGCCGGTAATTATTCCTATCTTTCGGGGAAATTGAGGAATGGGCTTTTTGTACTTCTCGTCGAATAAACCTTCGTCAGCAAGTTGAGCTTTTAATTTTTCAAATGCAGCCTGCAATTCACCTTCGCCTGCGGGTTTCATTGAACGAACATCCAATTGATAATTTCCGCGAGGAGGATAAACCGTTATTCTGCCGGATGCAACTATTTTCATTCCGTTTTGCGGAGTGAAAAATACTCTGCTGTTATTTCCCTTCCACATTGCACAATTCAGCGCCGCATCCGAATCTTTCAGCGAAAAATACCAGTGTCCCGAATAATGATCTTTAAAATTTGAGATTTCCCCAATCACACTAACGGAATAAAAATCCTCTTCAAGAAGTTGTTTTATTTCTCCGGTAATTTCACTTATTGTATAAATACTATTCATCAGCTTCTTTCCTGAATATCAAGCAATATTGATGATGCCGGTTTCCAACCCACGCGTGATTAATGCCCAAAGCTATCAGCCGCTTATCATTCTGCAGCCATATTTTTTCATCTTTCATCACCCAACTTTTATTTCCTCTTTTCGTTAAAGATATCGCCGTATCAAATGCAAGCGGATAAACCCGCCCTTTGTAAAAAACATTATTTGTAATTACGGTCAAATATCCTTTGTTTTTTGTAATGTCATAAACTGCATCAAACACCTTTGCCTGCTCTTCAACAAACTTTTCATAATCATCAATATTTCCCAAATCATTTTTTTGAGAAGAATATTTTGTGTCAAGTCCCTGTTCCGCTCTGTTTTTTTGACGCATCGAATTCTGCTTTAATTGATTCCAATAAGGCGGTGATGTTATTACATAATCGAATAACCGGTCTGCCAACTTCGCTTTGTCCAGCAGCTTTTTTGTTTGTAGTGAATTTCCGAGCAGAGGAATAATTTCAGATTCATTTTCGCATTCTTTAATTCTTTTTTTTGCAATATTAAAATATTTCCTCAGCAACTCCACACCAACTGCGTTACGATTTGTATTTCCGGCAGCTATTAAAGTACTGCCTGTCCCAAGGAAAGGATCAAAAACCCATTCGTTTTCTTTTGTGAAAAATTGAATAAATTCTTCGATTAAACTTTCCGGATATTTGGCGGGATGAAGTATTTCATCTTTTATGCGCCTTTTCGGACTGTGAATAAACCACGATTTTGTGAACTTAATCCATTCCTTTCCGGTTAAGTTGTTGAGCTTATTTTTTTTGTTTAAATGTCCTCTTTCACCAAGGTCGATATATTTTTTTTCTTTTTCCAAAATAATAACAATTTATTAAATTAATGATAATTAAATTTTAAAGATAAAAAACGTAAACTGATTTTTACAAATGCAATATTTTATTTTTAGTTCTGAAATCAAAATGATTTCTTTTTCTCCAAGTTCTTGTTTTGTACAAATTTTAAAAACAATTTTCCAATATCTCTTAATTTAACGGAGTTGTATATGCTCTAATCCTTTTTTTAATTCGCAACATTCTATAAATTAATTGAGAAAAAATGTGCATAAAGTCCAAAAGATATTTCCTGAAAATCAGTGGTGGAATTTACAAAAGAAAAAGAATAACCGTAGCGTGTATAAACCGTAAAAATATTTGCCAGTTTAAAAAGCCCGAAAGTAACTTCAGCTGTAATTCCGTTGCTGCCGTTAAAGTTTGTGAAAACATCCGCTCCCGGAGAAATAAATTCCAAAAAATTTGTTTCAAATATTTTCTTATATCCGACCACAAAATAATTTTTAGCATAACTTCCAAAATGATGCGAGTATCCCGCGCTCACATATCCCGACGGATAATTAAAACCGTTTGAATAAAATGAAAGTATCGGTAATTCTAACGACAGCGATAAATTGCTCTCACCATTCTTAAAAACAACTCCCGGCGAAGGCAATAAGAACAAAATTCCGCCAACACACATTTTAAACAAACCAGGCGTTGCTGCAACTAATTCTGCAGAGTTGTACGGTAATTCAAACTCAAAAATTTCACTATATTTTTTCACTCCGTTTGGATATTGCAATGTAATTTGAAACGGCACATCCAAAGAATCAAATTGCAGTTTTGAAATCCCAATTTCTATTTTATGGTTTACATCAAAAGTCTTTGAAATATCGTATTTATATTTTCCATCAATTAGAATGAATGATTTCACACTGTCATCTGTAAAAAAATACAGTTTAAAATTGTGCGGTATTTTTTCAGTTACGTAGGAATCAACAATATAAACTTGTGCGGTTTTCTCACTTGATGTTTGCCCGGAAACGACAGTAATGTTAATTCCTAACAATACAAATAAGTAAATAATGTAATTTTTCATTGAGTAATAATTGATAAGTAATATTTATGTTTTATTTGTTGAAATAATAGCATTTTCTTAGTTGTAATGTTTGTTTCAAATAATTTTTTTAAAAGTCATGATTCAAAGTCTTCTTTTAATTATAAAGGGACTGAAATATTACAATAATCAGTCCCTCTAAAAAATGAAAATATTAAATATCGAATTTAATACCTTGAGCTAACGGTAATGTTTTACCGTAATTGATTGTATTTGTTTGGCGTCTCATATAAGCTTTCCACGCATCAGAACCTGATTCGCGTCCGCCGCCTGTTTCCTTTTCGCCGCCGAATGCTCCGCCTATTTCCGCACCGGAAGTTCCGATATTTACATTTGCAATTCCGCAATCCGAGCCGGCTGCCGAAAGGAACTGTTCCGCTTCAAGTAAGTCTTGTGTAAACACTGCGGATGATAACCCTTGCACAACACCGTTATGTAATTCAATTGCATTTTCAACATCGCCGGAATATTTTATCAAATATAATATTGGAGCAAATGTTTCTTCTTGAACAATTTTGTATGAATTATCGGCTTCAACAATTGCCGGCATTACGTAGCAACCGGATTCGTATCCCTCACCTTCAAGAACATCACCGCCGCAGATAATTTTTCCGCCTTCTTCTTCAACTACTTTTAAGGCGTGTTTAAATTCATCCACCGAACCTTTATCAATCAGCGGACCTACGTGATTGCTTTCATCCAACGGATTTCCGATTTTCAATCCGCCATACGCTTTTACAATTATTTCTTTAACACTATCATAAATGGAATCGTGAATAATTAATCTGCGTGTGGACGTACATCTCTGACCGGCTGTTCCTACAGCACCAAACACAATTGCAGGTAATGCCATTTTCAAATCGGCATTTGGTGTTAAAATAATTGCGTTATTGCCGCCAAGCTCAAGAATTGATTTCCCGAATCTTTTTGCAATTACCTGTGCTCCGTGCCTTCCAACTTCAACTGAGCCTGTTATGGAGATAAGCGGAACTCTTTTATCATTTAACATTTTTTCACCAACTGAAGAACCGCGACCAATAACAAGATTAAAAAGACCTTCCGGTAAATCATTATTTTTAATAACATTCGCAAGAACATTTTGAACTGCTATTGCGCTCAACGGTACTTTCGACGAAGGCTTCCACAAATTTGTATCACCGCAAACCGCTGCAATCATTGCATTCCAAGCCCATACTGCAACCGGAAAGTTAAATGCACTGATTGTGCCAACCACACCGAGAGGATGATATTGATCATACATTCTGTGATGTTCCCTTTCCGAAACCATTGTAGAGCCGTAAAGCTGCCGCGACTGCCCGACTGCGAAATCACAAATGTCAATCATTTCCTGAACTTCACCTTTTCCCTCTTGAAGTGATTTACCCATTTCGTAAGAAACGAGTGTTCCGAGAGCATCTTTGTATTTGCGTAATTCCAAACCGATTTGACGAACAATTTCACCTCGTTTTGGTGCAGGGATCAATCTCCATTTTTTAAATGCCTCTTCTCCCTTTGCGACAATTTTATCGTAATCTTCTTTTGATGCAAGATAAACTGACGCAATGTGTTTTCCGTCAACCGGAGAAACAACATCAAGCTCACCTTGATCTGTTGTTGTTATCCATTCAATTCCGGTAGAAGCTCCGTAATTTTTTTCTTTAATTCCCAACTCTTTTAAGAAATCCATATCATTCTCCTTTGTTATTATATAAATTTATTTTATTTTTAATTACTTTACTTTTTAATATCATTCATTAATGATTTCAATGATATTCCTTCCATCTTCCTTTCAATGTCGATTTGAATATCGTCAAACAATTTTAAAAAATAGGAATTATATAATTTTGTTTCCCCTTTAATTTCACCCTTATTTGTATTTACATCCAAATGGAAAGCTTTTCTGTCTTCAATTGCACAGTAAATCTGCTGTAAGTTTACTTCAGCAGGCTTTTTGGCTAAATAAAATCCACCCGACATTCCTTTGGTACTTTTAACAATTCCACCCTGCGATAGCAAAGAAAATAATTTCCTTAATTTAGATGCGTTAACACCAACTCGCTTTGATATTTGTTGGCTATTCTTTGGATGGGGATATTCTTCCGCAAGGTAGCAAAGTGCTTTTACTGAATTTGATAATTTTGTGGATGCCGACATATTTTTTCTTAATTGTTATACTAAGTGTAACAGTTATGGAATTAAATGTCAAGAAAAAATATCAGCGATTCAGAGTCAAAATTTCTGTAACACAGATTAATAATCTGTGTTACAGAAATATGGCAAATTTAATCGGAAAAATATTTTTTTATATACTCTTAACGTGTTGTTTTTTGTAATCTTAATTTTGACCCCGAATCGCTGAAAAATATTGTTGTTTTTGTAGTTTTTCTATTTTTCGGGAAAATATTAAAAATTTCTTCTGACCAATTTTGAATTAGTAGTTATTTTCACAAACCCGCCGAAAGTACCACTCGGTGTAGTTGAGACAGCACTGTCAGCAACAATTTCCCGAAATACTAAACCATACTTTGTGCTTATGTAATCGTTAAAAACAATATTATAATCGCGCCACACAGCACCTATTTTGTACACCGTATAATTGAACCCGCCAATATTTTTGCTTTCTAAAGTATCAACAATACGGTCGCGATAAAATGGGTTTTGCAATTCATTCCAAGTAACACCAACTTTTATCGGGAAAGCCAATACTTTCCTTGCCGGAGTCCAATACTGTATAGAATCGCCTGCTGTTTTATACAACGGCACATTAAAATCCAAAAACATTCCGATTTGCTTTAGTTCCTCTACACCGAGATAATTTTTCCCACTAATTACTTTGGGAATTACAGGCTGTGATGCACCGGCATTTTTATAAGCAATTGCATATAAACCATCATTTTTATTTTCATACCAAGTAGTCCCAATTGAATTATAGGGTGTACTCTGATATGAGATGAATCTCACTAAGTTAGTAAAATCATTCACGGTATCGTTCAAAGATTCAATGCGAACAATAGAATTTCCCACAGTATCAATAATAAAATTTTTAATGTTTCCTAAAGTATCATAATATTCTGTTTTGAACGTTGTGGAATATTCCCATTCAAGATTTGATGCAATAGGATAATAACTTATTGGGACGGGATCAATGGTGTTGTTATCACAAGAAATAAATAGAAAAGAAAGGCTTAAAAACATTACATATTTTTTATAGTTCATAAAATCCTCAAGTGCTAGAATAAGAATATTGAAATTATTTATGGTGTTAACAATCTTGCTATGAGCAGTAGCGTTTTTAGCTATTGCTTATAGCTTTTGTTGTAGGCTCGTACTGAGAAGATTTTTCTTTCATTTTCTCAAAACTCACCTTTCAGTTATTCTTTTTTGTTTTCTGATTTCAAAAGTTTCTTCATCTCACGGTCAAAATCAGATATGTACTTTTTATCTTCTGCATTTCTGTACTTTTTATACTCAGCTTTTGCTTTGTTAAGTGCCTCTTGATGACTTGTTCTCCCAGAATTATTTAACAGTGCTTTCCTGCTTGTTTTTAAAAACTCGTCTAACCTTTCAATCCAATCCTTCATTTTCATTGGTATTTCATCCATTGCTTGAAGTTCTGCGAAATCGAGATACATGGATACTATAAGATTCAATTGTTTTAGCTCTTTCTCTGTTAGATAATTCTTTGCAATTCCAATATCACGAGTGGTTATATATTTACCTTTAAAATTTGTTAGTCCTAAAAATGGTTTCTTTGCATCAACTCTTTCATTTATCATTTCAGCAGCTGTTTTACCGTGAATGGCATAGTGTATTTTATTTTGAACCGTGGCAAAAAATTCTTTTGTTAACTCATCGTTATTTTTGTAATCTATGCTTGTAGCATAAATGTCTGTAACTTTTTGATAAAAATTTCGTTCGCTACTTCTAATATCACGGATTCGTTGAAGAAGTTCTTCAAAGTATCTTGACCTTGCACCTTCTTGCTTCAACCGGTCATCATCCATTGTAAAGCCTTTTACAATATACTCGTGTATCCTTTTGGTTGCCCATTGTCTGAATTTGGTGCCTTGTTTAGATTTTACTCTGTATCCTACAGAAACAATTACATCGAGATTATAGTATTTTACTTCTTTAGTTTGGGTTTTTCCTTTAATTGCTCCATGTTGAGTGGTGTGTCGGAAATTCCGACATACCTCTTTTTCGTTTAATTCATCTTCTTTGAAAATGTTTCCAATATGTTCGGTTATCGTTGTTCTACCTTTCCCAAATAATTGTGATATCTGTTCTTGAGTTAACCAAACGGTTTCATCTTCCAATTGAACTTGAAGTTTTGTTGTACCGTCCGGAGCTTCATAAATTATTATTTCTGAGTTATTTTCAATCAATTTAATTTTTTTTATCAATTATTAATGAATACAGTATCGGATAATCGACACCTTTTTTAATATCAATATTTTTATCACAATAAATAGAATAAAACGACTCAAAAACATTACATATTTTTTATAGTTCATAAAATCCTCAAGTGTGAGTGCAAGAATATTACAATTATTTATGAGTCCACTCTAAAAAGCCCCAAACGGACTAAAGTCCATTTGGGGAAGTTCGTTTTTAGTCTGTTTCCCCACGACTGAAGTCGTGGGTTAGTCAAAATATTACTTTTTAGAATGGACTCATTTATGGTATTAATATTTATCATATTTTTAATAATTTATAATCAAACCTAATGAAGAAGCAAATATAATTCAAACACATCGTATCCAAAAATTTATTTGAAATTCGGATTAGAATTGAGACCGAATTACTTCCCATTATTTTTAGTATAGATAATTGCAACACAAGTTACGTAGTTTTCCGAATGGCTCATTGATATTTGCAATAGTTTGTTATCACCGAGAAAATTTTTTAGATTTCCTTTTAATTCTACTTTTGGCAGACCTGATTTTTCGTTATAAATATCAATGTCTTTCCACCTGAATCCTTTGCTCCATCCCGTAGCGAGTGCTTTCGCTATTGCTTCCTTTGCAGCGAATCGCGCTGCGAGATGCTGATTTTTATTCGCCTTTGCGAGTGAATAATCCAATTCCCTTTGTGTGAAAATTTTATTTAAAAATCTGTCCCCGAATCGCTCAACACTTTTGGCAATTCTTTCAATCTCGATAATATCAATACCGATTCCAAATACCATTCAATTTACCTCAAAGTACGCAACCTTAAATTAAAAAATATGAGCATCCACATTCAGTCCGTCTTTCTTTAGCTGTTCAGTAAAAATTTTTGTTAACTCTTGTAGTTGATTCAAAGTTGCAATTAATTTAGAGTAAACATCTTTGTCATATAACATTTTTCCTAAATTATTTTTACTACTTTTGGTCTCATCAAGAACTGCGTTAGCCGATGATATGAACAATTTAGATTCGGTTACTAATTCATTCATCCGTTTAAATAAAATAGGAATTTGTAATTTGTTTTCTTGAACAGTTTCATTAACTGTTTTTGTTAAATTATTTCCATTATAAATCAGCGACTTAAAACTCTTTTTATTTTCATCAATAACGGATGTAATATTTTCAGTCAGTTTGTTCAAACCTTTCAGAGACAAAATCATTTCCCTTTTAATATCTCCGCCTGACATTAAGTCGTTAACTAAGCCAAGAGTAATTTTCGCATCTTTCACCATTGTAACTAAATCGGTTTGCACCGAACTCAACGCAGCAATCGCGGTTGAGATATCGCCCGGGAAATAACCCAATTGAATTGAAGAATAATTTAGTTCGGATTTAGTTGTTCCCTGTGAAATGGATATCTTTTTTCCGCCCATCATATCAAGCATTAATAAAGAAAAAGTAGCATCGGAGTGCAAATGAATTTCTTTAGGAATTTCAATAGTAACCCTTACCGAATTATCGTTTAATTTAATATTTTTAACTTTACCGGAACGAACTCCATTTATTGCAACCGGATCACCCAGCTCCAAACCCGGGACCGATGAGAACTCTATTCCAATTTGCCTATTATCTGCAAATATTGAAATATCCTTCACCCAAATAACCAACCACACAAACAAAAGTGTGCCTACAAAAACGGTCATTCCAACTTTAATTTCAGATCTTCTTTTTGATTGCATTATTATCCAAAATACTTTTTAATTTTTTATAATCTAATTCCGATACTATTGAATCTTTAACAATATTTTTCATCTCTGCATAAAATTCAGATACTTGATTGGAAATATCTTCAATTTTTCTATCTTTTAATGTATTAAAATAATTAATAACTTCTGTTTTTAATGAATCGGCATACTTATTCGGGACAAACTCTTTAAATTTTTCATCAACCGTTTCCTTCACAAACACAAGGGCTTCAGCTTTACGATTATTCCAAAAATCCTCACCGTATTTGTCAATTATATAAATTACTATACCGAGAATAATAGGGATAAGAATAACAATTTTTAGACATCCCTTTTTCACTTTTCTCCATTTTCAATTTGAGTAATTTCAATTAAAACTTTCTCAATTCTGTTGTTATCAATTTCCTTTACTGTAAATTTCACACCGCTAACTTCGAAAAAATATCCTTGGCTCGGGATTGTTCCTGCATGATTAAATATAAATCCGCCCACAGTATCATAATCATCATTTTCAGCCGATAAATCTACTCCAAGCAATTCGTTAATTTCATCGATCGCTGTTTTGCCAAGTACAATATAGGAAGTATCATCCAACTTTGTAATCTCGGCAACCTCCTTGTCGTACTCATCTACAATTTCACCAACAATTTCTTCAAGAATATCTTCAAGTGAAATTAGCCCGGCAGTTCCTCCATACTCATCCACTACAATGCCAACATGCATTCTTTTCAATTTAAATTCTTGAAATAATTCACTAATCAACTTTGTTTCAGGAACAAACATTGCTTTACGCGCAATTTCTTTTAGATTAACCTTGACATTTTTATCAGATTGTCGAACAAACCGAAGCATATCTTTTGCATAAATAATTCCAATAATATTATCCAAACTTTCATCATAGAGCGGAATTCTACTATGCCCTGAATCATTAATAATTTCCAATAATTCTTCAATCCCGGTTTCTTTAGAAACAGCAGTAAGATCAACTCGCGGAGTCATAACTTCTCTTGACATAACGGACTTAAAAGACACAATGCCGTGTATAAGTTCTTGTTCCTCCTCCTCGATAGTACCCTTCTCAACTCCCAAGTCCGCAAGTTCTGTCAACTCGGAAATTAAAATAGCAGTTTTGTTTATTGGATATTTTATCTTTGAGAAAATTGACTTCATGCTTTCAGTTAAAATTTTAGCGACAGGGTAAAATATAATACTGCTCCAATAGAGGGGAAAGCTTACAATTCGTGCAAACTTCATCGGTGATTTTGAAGCCCAAATTTTCGGGGTTATTTCTCCAACCAATAGAATTACTATTGTTAAACCAATTATTTGCAGAAGTAAAATTAGATCCACTGAATATCCGTACAGTTTGGCAAATTGCAAAGCAATTGAAACTGAAATAATTGAAGCGGCAACATTAAATAAAGTATTGCCGAGCAGAATAGTAATCAACAACCGGCGTGGTGAATTTAGAAGGCTAATTAAATATTTATTATTCAAACTATCATTATTCTGTTTTAACTTTTTCACATTCAAGGAAAAAAGGGCAACCTCAGAGCCGGAAAATAGTGCAGAGAAAACAAGTAGAAAAAATAAAATAATTAGCTGAATCACGAAGGAAGTTTCCAAAAATTAACTAAACCTCAAATTGTTAAACAAAACCAAATAAAACCCTTTTAAAATATCAAAAAAATGTATTTGCTACACATCCTAATTCTAAAAGGGTTCTAATTTAAAAATCCAACAGTTATCGTTACAAAATCATGCTGCAATAAAGAGAATAGTAATTTAGAACGGTAAATCGTCCTCAGTTGCCGGTGCAGTGGCTGCAGGTGCTGATGAAGACTCAAAATTTGAATTAGATGCCGCACTTGAATTACCGGAACCGCGAGGATCCAAAGGAATTAATTTTTCAGATACAATTTCTGTAACATATCTTTTACCGCCATCCTTTGCTTCATAAGAACGGGTTTGAATTCTTCCTTCAACAAAGAATTTTGCACCTTTAACTAATTTTTCCTTCATAAAATCAGATAAACTCCACGAAACAACATTGTGCCATGTTGTTTCTTCAACCCAATTATCATCTTTACCTTTGTAACTTTGTGTTGTTGCAATTGAGAAAGAAGAAACGGATTTGTTGTTTGTTGTAAACCGATGTTCAGCATCTTTGCCGAGATTACCAAGAAGCATAACCTTATTTAGTGAAAAAGCCATCGTACCTCCTTTAATTATTGTTATCGAAAATTGAAAAATAATAAATTGTTTATTCTTTTACAGCAAGTAATACTAAAATTTGAAAATAAAATAAATGCTTTACTTGTTTAAGACAAAAGCATCATTAAACTCTTTCATCTTCCAAAGTTTATCTCTTACAGTCTCAGCCTTTAATCGGGAGGAAAAAACAGGTAATTGTACTACAAATAAATCAACACTATTACTGAATGATATTTTCATCTGCCATTCAATTTTTGATTGATTCAGATTAACAAATTTTTCTGCTTTGTCTTTTGTAGAAAAAGCCCCAACTTGAACTATAAATCCTGATGTTGAATCAATTTGAGCAGGCGAAGTAATATCTATGGAATCGTTACTATTAGCGAGTGTATCATCATTCACAACATCATCAAAAACATAAATTTCTTGTCCGTTATCTTGTGAATTATCCTTTGTGGATTCTGTAGATGATGAACATCCAATGAAGTGAACTAAGAGTAATAATATAAGAAAATTTAATTTTTTCATATTAAAAAATTAAGGATGGACAAAATTTGTCCATCCTTAAAATAATTAGATTAAAATCTAAAATTATCAAAAGCATGAAGCGGGAAAGAAACAACTCCATATTTTCCAACTTTAGGTGCAGTGCCCGAAGAAAGGACCAAACTACCGGGAAGAGTAGATACATTTACTTCCGGTATTTTTGCACTGTACTTTAAATTAATTGCTTTAATAAATTGATTAGCTATTATTCCATAACCTTGTGTGGTTGGATGTACGCCATCAAGACCAAATACACCTCCGGTAACGTAAGCATTTGAAAAATTAACCCCATCTGCAACATAACCGTTAACAGTATTATTAAAGAAAGCATGAATATCAACAAAGGCAAATCCATACTGTGCAGCTTGTGCAGCAATATCACTATTAAAACTGTTAGTCACACTTTTCACTTCTGCGATTTCGCCTTGGTCCAAAACAAATTTACCCGGTAACGGATTCACCGGACTAAAACCGAAAGCAGTTGTTACATCGTAGTTTGCAGGAACAGCAGTGCCTGTAGCAGTATAATATGCTCCGGTAGTATCACCAAGCAACGATGAAAATGAACCGAACGATAATGTAAACAACACAGTTAAATTTCTTACCGTTGATGAATCAGCAAATCCAATTTTGGCGGGGAAAACCCCAAAATTGGAACCATTTTCACTTTCATATATAACATCACCTGAAGCATCAAACGGCAAACCTAATTGTCGTAAACCTGCTTGACCCGCAGCAATAGTTGACCATGGTGCCCCGACTGCGAGCTGAGGTCCAACTGTTGTAAAAAATGGAATTGAAGTTATATTCGGAATATTTGCAAGAGCAGCTTTTGCTCCGCTTTGTGCAAGAGCACCGGCAAATTGAGCATACAAAGTTCTGAAGGTTGCTTCCGGAGTAAAAGGCAATGTCCCGCCTGTAGTTGCATAACCGAGAATGTCATTGTTTCCAATCCACCCAAGAACAAAAGTAGGCTGTAAGCTTAACGCTTGTTCCAATGGAGTTGTCGGTGTTGCAGCATTTTGATTTCTTAATACCAAATCAATAAAAACATTGTCTCCTGAAAAAGCGGAGGGGGATGTTTTTGTTAAAAGTACATCAGCCAAAATTATTCCGGGTATTCCCATATTGTTGTATGGTTTGGAATAATCTGCATTTAAAGGCGTACCGCTTGCAGTGTTAATTGTGAATGCAAATGGATTGAGTGATGTTACTTCCATCCTACCATCTGTCGGACCTACATGATGCATACCGGGGTCACTAACAAGTGGTTGTTCGTATGAAGTATGAACTTGCTGTGCAATTAAATTTCCAAAAGAATAATCTTGAGATGATTTATACAACGAACCCTGCTGATATCCGGCAGTTAAACTGTTGCCAATTGATACTAATGTAGTAAAGTTAGCATCGCCCGTACTTGGAGCAGCAGGAGCAGTTAAATCATTTCTATCTTCACAGCCAATAAATACAAGAAGTGAAGAAATTACTAATACAAATAATAGTTTATATATTTTTTTCATTTTTATTTTCTCCTCTTAAAACTTAAATGATAAATCAACTGCAATGAGATGAGCATAAGTATTATAAACACCGTTAAAAGGAGAAATACCATCAGTATAATTAATTTTTGAAGTCGAGATTGTCCTTTCATCAACACGTAGATATAAATATGCAAAATCAATTGCAACATTGTCGGTAATGTTGTAGCCGATACCGCCATTGAAACCAAATCTGTTTGCATCGGGTAAAGTCGGTTCAGCATATTCATCAGCTACAGGAGAATGGTCGTAAAGAACACCGCCGCGTAATGTAACTTTATTGTTTAAAACATACTCTCCGCCAAGTCTCAGGATATATGTATCGCTATAATTTCTCGGTGTTGATAAAACAAATGGAGAACCGCCGACTTTAAAATCATTAAAAGTTACTTCAAGTTTATCGTAACTCGACCAGCCAACCCATTGATAATCAAAAGATAATAAAAAATTGTTTGTCGGTTTAAATGCAACACCTGCCGTTAGACCCGCAGGAGTAGTTAAATTGGCATCAATACTTCCTGTTGGTATTTGTCCATTAAATTGCGGTGGATTTTGTGAGGTTGCAGTTCCTGTAAAATCAAGACTGTATTGACTTTTGTACGAAGCACCGAAAGAGAGATTATCGGAAGCTTTCCAAAGGAAACTCGCATTAAAAGCAACGGCATTAGCTGTACCTTCAAGATCAATAACTGCGTCCCCTGAAAATGGGGCTAAACTAGTAGCCTTTTGTATTGTTACAGTTCCGTGCGCATAACTAACACCGGCACTTAAACTTAATCCTTTTGCTATTTCATAAGCAGCTACAAAATGAAATGCAAAAGTTTGTACTTCAGTATCTAATGCTAAATAACGCCCAACCCAATCGTTGTCCCATCTTGTACCAAGACCGAATGGATTATTTGCACCCAAACCAATAGCAAATTTACTATTAATTTTTTTTGTGATATAAAAATTGTAAGGTGTAAAAGTTTGTTTCTGCATATCGTACTGTGTAATATCAGGGCTTACTCCCCTAAATGTTGATCGTGGAATAATTGCTGTTGCACCCACCATTAATTGTGTTCCATCCAACTGAACAATACCGGCAGGGTTAAACCACACTGCTGATGCATCGTTTGCAACCGCTGTAAATGCCCCTGACATTGCCATTGCACGTGCACCATGCTCATTAATTTGAAATCCTCCGGCAAATATTTGACTGGAAAGAATCAAAAAAAATGCTAATAATGAAATAGATCTTTTCAAAGTAGATCCTCCTATGTTAATTGATAATTAAACAACTAATTAATATAACTATTTAAAATAATGAAAATCAAATTGATTATTATCCAATTAATATTATTTTGGAATTTTTCTCTAAGTTAGTTCCTTCCTCTGCATATATTTTTATAATTTTTCCGGTTATCGGTGATTGAATTTCGTTTTCCATTTTCATAGCCTCCAATATTACAAGCGGTTCACCGGCTTGAATTTCCTCTCCTACCGATTTATTTATTTTTAACAACAAGCCGGGCATAGGCGATTTAATCAAATTATTATTTTCGGAACCTGAACGCTTACTACTAACCTGATATGCCGATTCTTTTAATTTGCTTCTTACGGTAACTATAAAATATTGCCCGTCAATTAGGAAACCGTACTGCTCATTATCAATACGCTCAATAGAAAAATTATATTTTTTATTATTTAAGTCTAAAGATATACAATTTTGAGCAGTTTCTGTAATTATAGGACTAAAAATTTCACCGTCAATTTCATATTTCCCTGAACCATTAAATATGATATTTTTTTGAATTTTGTTAATTGTAGCAACATAATTATTCATATTGCATTTTCCCCCAACCATTATTATCGGGAATAATATTATTTACAGCTTTGAGCTCGCTCTCTTTTTGTTTTAATATTGAGGCGATTAGAGAGGCGGCATTTAAAACATTTTCATTTATATCTTCTTTCCAATTATCAGGAAGTAAAGGCAAAAATTCTTTATCAATAAACTCAATATTAAATGTTCCGTCTAAAAATTTATTCTGCGTTAGAACCCATTTTAACAATTCAATATTCGTTTTAACACCAATAATTTTATATTCGTTTAATGCTCTAATCATTCTTGCTATATTACTACTTCTATCATTAGCATGCGTGATAACTTTTGCCAACATTGGATCGTAATATATTGAAACATTACTATGTTCATCAATGCCGCTATCAACTCGAATGCCGGGTCCTGAAGGAAGTTGATAATAATTTATTTCTCCGGTAGATGGGGCGAAGTTATTCTCGGAATCTTCAGCATAAACTCTGCATTCAAGTGCGTGCCCGAATATTTTCAAATCACTTTGAGCAAACGATATTTTCCCGCCTGCTGCAATATTAATTTGTTCTTTAACAAGATCAATTCCGGATATCAATTCAGTTACCGGATGTTCAACTTGCAGTCGAGTATTCATCTCCAAAAAATAAACTTTTTTTTCATCATCCATTAAAAATTCAATGGTACCGGCACCAACATATTCAACAGCTTTTGCTGCATTAACAGCTGCTTCGGTTAATATTTTTCGCACGGATTCATCAACTGACATTGACGGAGCTTCTTCAATTATTTTTTGATGCCGTCTTTGAATTGAACATTCTCTCTCAAACAAATGACGATAATTACCATGAGTATCCCCAAGTATTTGAACTTCGATATGCTTTGGATTAACAACAAATTTTTCGATGTAAACATCATCATTACTGAAAAATTTTTTCGCTTCACTTCTTGCACCACGATAAGCACTTTCTATTTCCGAATCATTTTCAATTTTACGCATTCCTTTTCCACCACCTCCGGCGGAAGCTTTCAACATTACAGGAAATCCAATTTCTGCACAAATATCTTTTACACTTTGCAAATCTTTTATCGGCTCAGTAGTTCCGGGCACAATAGGAACACCGTGACTCTGCATTATTCTTCGAGCTGCAGTTTTTTCTCCCATCATTTCAACAGAACTTGCTGTAGGACCAATAAATTTAATCCCGGCATTCTCAACCTCATTTATGAAAAGTGCATTCTCAGAAAGAAACCCGTAACCGGGATGAATTGCATCGGCAAAGATTTTTTTTGCAGTATCTAATATTTTAGGAATGTTTAAGTATGATTCATTTGCAGAAGACTGACCAATGAAATAAGCTTCGTCTGCCATGCGGGTGTGTAGTGAGTTTTTGTCGGCTTCGGAATAAAGTACTGCAGAGATAATGTTCATCTCCTTGCATGCCCTTATAATACGAACAGCAATTTCCCCACGATTAACAATCAATATTTTTTTGAACATATATTACTTCAAATTTATTATATATATAAATTAATTAGTGCTACTATTTCATTTCTATAATTGTTATGCCCTCACCCCCAAATTCTACCTTTGCAAAATAATAATTTTTTACATATTCATGCTGTTTTAAAATTGTGTGAACCATTTTTTTTAATGCTCCGGTTCCCTTCCCATGAAGCACTTCAATTGTATTAACATTGCTCGAATATGCATCATCAATAAATTTTATCACTCTATATTCAGCATCTTCCGGCTTTTCACCACGAATATCTAATATTGTGCTATTTAAATTTGTAGTATTATAAATTGGATTATTTATACTCGTATTATTTTGTTTCTGTTTGGCAGAATATTCTAACTTGGATATTTTTACTTGTAATTTTACCGAGCCGACTTTCAAAACAGCTCTATTTTTTGCTTCGTCAATCTCTACAATTTCTCCGGAAGTTTGCGTATTAATAACTTTTGCAAATCCACCGACTTCCGCTTTAAACTCTTTTTTAACTTTTATCGGTTTTGATTTTTTAGACAGCTTTTTATTTTTTATTTTAATTTTTTCAAGCTTCATTTTTTCAGCTACAATTATTTCACGTTTGGCGTTTGATTCACGCAAGTTTTTAATTGTACTTTCAACTTGTTTATTTATATCGGATAAATATCTTTCAGCTTCGTTTGTGGTTTTTTCAATTATAGCATTCTTCTGCTTTTCAAACTTTTCAATTTTCTGCTTGTATAAATTCGCAAGTCCGGTGAGGCGTACATTTTCAATTTCCGACTTATTCAATTTATGCTGAAGTTCATTTGATCTTTTTTGCAATTCGATTAACAAGTCTTCAATTTTTGAATTTTTTTTATTGAGGTAATTTTTCGATTGCAACAAAAACTCATCTGTAAAACCAATTCTTTTTGCTACTTCAAAAGCATAGCTTGCACCTGGTAAACCTTGTACAAATTTATACGTGGGCTTTAATAAATCAGAATCAAATTCCATAGAAGCATTTTGAAACCCATCCATTTGGTTGGCAATAAGTTTCAAATTTCCATGATGCGTTGTTGCCAGCGTAATCGCTTTCTTATTTCGCAATTCAATTAATGACTGTGTAGCTAAAGCAGAACCTTCTGAAGGATCTGTTCCCGTGCCAACTTCATCAAGTAAAACAAGTGAATATTCATTTGCAGTATTTAGGATATTGTTGATATTGCTCAAGTGCGAACTGAAAGTGCTTAAATCATCTTCAAGCGATTGAAGGTCACCAATGTCAGCCAAAATATTATCAACCCAATTAAGATTTGAGTCCGGTGAAAGAGGAACATGAATACCGGACAAAACCATAAGATAAAATAAACCGAGCGTTTTTAACACGACTGTTTTTCCACCGGCATTTGGTCCGGTAATTACAATTACTCTATTATCTGCAATTGTAATATTTAAAGGAACCGTATTTTTTCTTCCGTTTTTTTTCAATAAAATTGGATGAAACCCATTGATAATTTGCAAGGGTTTACTATTATCAATCGTAGGAAATGCCCCCATTATTTCCTGAGAATAGCGTGCAAAAGCAAATATTGCATCCAATTCTGAAATTGCTATTAAAGAAATTTTTAGTTCAAAACTTTTTTCTCCAATCAAGTTTGTTAATTCACGAAGAATTCTGTCAATTTCTCTATTTTCAGCAAAAGTTAATGATAGAATTTCATTGTTCAATTCCAAAGTTTCTTCAGGCTCAATGTAAACTGTTTTTCCCGTAGCGGATTCTGAGTGAATAAACCCGCGAACATGTCGTTTGTGCTCCGCTTTTATCGGTAAAACAATTCTACCATCCCGCTGCGTAACATATTCTTCTTGCACTAAATAATTTTCGCTTAATTTCTTTAGGATTTTTCCAATAACTTTTTGCAGCCCTTGACCTTTTGAAACTATATCATTTCTAATTTCTCTCAGTTTGCTGCTTGCGTTATCACTTATTTCACCGGAATCCGTGAATACATTTTGAACTTTGTTTTCAAATTCTTTGCTATTAAATAGTTGAGATACAAATTTTTTAATTTCTAAATTTTCATGTTCAATGTTGGAAAGGAACCGGTTAGTTTTTCTTGATATTTGGGATAACTCTAATATTCCATATATCTCGCTTCGCTTTAATTGTGCTCCGGATATTCTACTTAAACTAAGTGACTCGGCAAGATTATCAACAAAAGTAATTGGAGGTTCACCATTATCAATAAGTATGTTTTTTGCCTCGAAAATTAATTTGCCTCTATGAAGAATTTCAGACAGGTTCTCAAAAGGGATTAGATTTTCAACAATTATTTTTCCGTTAAAAGTTGAAACATATTTGGATATGTATTTTCTTATGCTGTCAAATTCAAGAAGGTCTATGACTTCACTTGAAATCATTTTCTCTGCAAATCTAAATTAATAGAGTCCGTTTTTTTATCAATTGAGATTTTATCTTTATTATCAATAAAGCTTTGAACTAAATTTTTTGCATCCGAACCTGAGCCGAGGAAAAAATCAATTGTAACAGGAATAATATTAAATGCTTTATTATATAAATAGGATTCTTTGCGCGCACTTTCTGAAGGAACTTTAAAGATGTTTAGGAAAAGAAGAAAACCACTAATAAAAAAAATTATTTGAATTGCACCGGCAATTCCGCCGAGGAATTGATTAACAAAACTATTTACTTTATCTATAGGATGAAGCACCCTTTTTAAAACGGAAAAGAAAAATATTACAAGGAAAAACACAGTAACACCGGCAACAATACTCGATAAATATTGGTCACCGCTAAATATTGGGGAAATAAATTTCCCGAAATACTCTGAAAAAATAATGGATAAAACAATAGCAACAATAAAACCAATAAATCCAATAATTTTTCTTACAATTCCATCCTTATATCCAAGCACAAAACCCAATAGAAGAACAACTATAATAATTATATCTAAATAGTTCAAAGTTAACTCAGAATTTGTTCGATTGATTCTCTAATCTTTTTCCCGTCAGCTCTTCCCTTAAGAGTTTGGATTGCGAGCGGCATAAGTTTTGGGAAATCACTTTTTGAATTTGCACCGATTTGCCCGGCAAGTTTTTCAACTTCAGCTTTAATTTCCTCATCCGAAAGTTGTTTTGGCAAATATTGAGCAATAATTGATAGTTCAGCTTTTTCCTGTTCAAACAAATCAATGCGACCTGCCTTTTCGTATTGTTCAATTGATTCTTTTCTTTTCTTTGCCGCGGAAGTCAATAATTTAATTTCGTCATCAGAAGATAAGTCAGGATTGTTTCCGCTTTTTTCATGTTCCAAAATCAAAGCCCTA
>CAZXDS010000005.1:0-34957 GCA_964639525.1 uncultured Melioribacteraceae bacterium
TAAAAAGTATATGGCTTTAGCCACATTTTCTCCTCAAGTTATTTTTACTTGAGGTCAATTTATAAATTTTAACCGGTCAGTTTTCAGTTGGAAAAGTGGTCTGTTTGGGATTGGAAGTAATAGCTATAAATTCAGTGTTCCCTAAAACTGAAATCCGGTTATGTGTTATTCACCAGATAAGAAATACGCTAAGATATATTGCTTCTAAAGACCATGAAGAATTTATGAAAGACTTTTCGCAGAATCCCTTTGGGAGAAGCCGGTTTATGAGGCATCTACTGAAGACGAAGCTTTATTAAACCTTGATAAACTTCAAGAAAAGTGGAGTGAAAAATATCCTCTACCAATAAACTCTTGGATGAATAACCGGGATAATCTTGCAACTTATTTTAAGTATCCACAAGAAATAAAAACTATTATTTACACTATCCGGCAGCTGCCGGACTGTTGAAGCAGTGCATCGTCAATTTAGAAAAGTTACTAAATCTAAATCTCTTTTCCCTAACGATGATGCTCTTAAAAAAATGCTGTTCTTAGCTTACAGAGATTTATCTAAAAAATGGACTATGCCGATTAGAAACTGGGCGCTTGTAATTTCTCATTTTTCCATTTATTTTAAGGAAAGATTTTTTGACTTTGCTAAAATCTGAAAATACCGTTTACACAAAAAACTTTACAGTCTCTAACTTAAATCTCAACCTCAAAACATTATTATTAAAACTTGAAGTTGTAATTCTAAATTCCCCGATTTCACCCGTATTTTTCACATGCTCTCCTATGCAGGGACAAGCATCATATTCGCCTATTTTAATAATTCTAATATTTTCACCGGCACCTTCGGGTAATTTTTCAAGATTAAATTTCTCATGTGCTTCAGAAATATTCATAAAACTTTCGGTTACCGGTAAGTTTAGTTTAATTATTTCATTTACTTTAGTCTCTATCTTTAACTTTTCATCTTCGGTTAAATCGCGATTAAAATGATAATCGCATTTAGATTTTTTCTTTTCAATGTGTGCACTAAAAGAACGCCCTTTGTTAAACATCCGCACCATTGTTTGGTTTAAAATATGTTCAGCCGAATGCATACTTGGATGATATTGTTTTTTATCTAACATAACTATTTAATTATCATATTATAAATTATCAATTATTGTATTAAATTATTATTTTGTAAGAATAACTGACTTGCCGAAATTCTTTTTTGCATCAAGAGTTTTAAGTAAAAAATCTGCTACATCTGCTCTTGAAATCATGCTGACCTTTGTTTTTAAATTATATTCTTTCAATACTTTATATTTTTCTGTTAATTTTCCGTTGGTCAAAAATCCCGGTCTGACAAGAACCCAATTCAATGAACTGTTTTTAATGATTTCTTCCTGCCTGTCCTTATCTTCATACATTGATTTGAGTAAAGTTTTAAGTATAATTTTATTGTATAAAAATCCGCCTAATCCTTTTGTATCACCAGCCCCAACACCTGTAACACAAAACAAATTTTTGACTCCTGCATTCTCCATTTCGCCTATTAATAATTTTGTCCCTTCTGAAAACAATGTTACATTTTTAAAAGTCGGATTAATACCAACTGTAAGGACAACATTTTCGATATCGATTAAAGCGGTTTGCAAGGATTTGTCATCAAGCAAATTGCCGTTTACAACTTCTAATTTTTTATGAGCATAATTAAATTTTAAAGAATTTCTAGCTAATAATCTTACTGGAAAACCATTAGCTGCTGCGGTTATTACGAACTCCAGACCTATTCCGCGAGTTCCTCCAATTACAAGAGTTTTTCCTTTTTCATTTCCATTGCAATTGATACAATCTGATTTCTGTTCAACCATAAATTTTTCCTTCTTATAACGGAATATTTGAATGCTTTTTTTTCGGATTTGAATCAACTTTTGTTTTTAGTAATTGATAAGCATTTATAAGTTTCAATCTTGTTTGTGATGGAATTATAACATCATCCACGTAACCTCGTTCAGCGGCAATGTACGGGTTTGCAAATCGCTTGGTATATTCATCAATCTTTTCTTGAAGTTTTTCTTCAGGATTTCCCGCAGACTTTATTTCTTTATGAAAAATTATTTCAACAGCACCTTTTGGTCCCATTACAGCAATTTCTGCCGAAGGCCAAGCAAAATTAAAATCGCCTCTAATGTGTTTTGAATTCATCACATCGTAAGCTCCACCATATGCTTTACGTGTAATTACTGTAATTTTAGGCACTGTAGCTTCAGCGAATGCAAACAATAATTTCGCTCCGTTTTTAATAATCCCGTTCCATTCTTGCTCGGTTCCCGGTAAAAATCCCGGAACATCCTCGAGAACAAGCAATGGAATATTGAATGCATCACAAAATCTAATAAATCTTGCTCCTTTCATTGAAGCATCATTATCCAAAACTCCTGCAAGAACCGAAGGTTCATTTGCAACAATACCAATTGATTGTCCTCCTATTCGACCAAAACCTACAATAATGTTTTCCGCATAATTTTCGTGAACTTCCATGAAATCACCATCGTCAAGCAACAATTTAACAATTCGCTTAATCTCATAAGGTTTATTAGGATTTTCAGGAACAATATTATCAAGTTCAGGGATAATCAAATTTTTACTAAAATCAAAATCCTTTATCGGCGGACGGTCTTGCCAATTCAATGGAATAAAACCAAGTAGCCTTCGTAAATTTTCCAATAATTCCACTTCACTATCATATACAAAGTGAGCAACTCCGCTTTTAGAAGCATGAGTATCAGCACCACCAAGGTCTTCAAACGAAACATCCTCGTGGGTTACCGTTTTTACAACATTCGGTCCGGTAACAAACATGTGGCTAGTTTTTCTTACCATCATCACAAAGTCTGTTATTGCCGGTGAATAAACCGCTCCGCCGGCGCAAGGACCAAGTATAGCGGATATTTGCGGAACTACACCGGAAGCTAAGGTGTTTTTCAAAAAAATGTCGGCATAACCCCCAAGACTTACAACGCCTTCTTGAATACGAGCACCTCCACTGTCATTTAGTCCCACAACAGGAATGCCAATTTTCAAAGCCATGTTCATTAGTTTAATTATTTTTTCAGCATGAGCTTCCGAAAGCGAGCCTCCAAAAACTGTAAAATCCTGACTAAACAATGCGATTGGTCTTCCGTGTATTCTTGCAAAACCTGTTGTTACACCATCGCCGGGTATTTTCTGTTTGTCAAGTCCAAAATTTTGGGTTCTGTGTGTAACCAGCATATCTGTTTCGTCAAAAGTTCCTTCATCAACAAGTAATTCAATTCTTTCTCTTGCTGTTAATTTTCCCTTTTTATGCTGACTTTTAATTCGCTTTTCTCCACCGCCAAGTTTGGCAAGTTCCTTTAGTTCGTTTAACCCTTCAATTTTTGATTTCATCTTTACTCGTTCAATTTTATAATAACTTTATTTTTTAATATTATGAAAAAATGTTATTTCTTTTGGCTAAGTTCTAATAATGACGACATTATTAATCAAGTAATAATTACGCAGATTGACCGCTTCGCTAATCAATCTACGTTACAAACATGAGAATTTGCTGTTCTAATTAGAACTTAGCCTCTCTTTTTAAGCATATTTTCCGAAAGCTAAACTTATTAGCTATCTAACATCCTTTCAAGTTTCTCAATTATTTCAATTTTGTTATTTCTTTCCACAATAAATTTTTCAAAATTATTTTTGGCTACAATGATTTCATCCGAGATTCCCAATGATTCCAAAATACTTGTTGATGAAATTATCATAGTGAGTTTTTCAGTTGAATTAATATTCCGAAGTAATTCTTTGCTTTCCCCTTTTGTTAATAAATCCATAAATGCAAAAGGTTCATCGAATATTAAAACCTGTGCTCCGTTCATCAGTGCGCGAGCAATAGAAATTCTAAATCGAAACCCATAGCTTTTATTATTAGGAAAATGAATTTCATAACCATTAAGTCCTACCAATCGAATAATTTTTTCAAACAATTTTTCGTCAATGTTATTAAGGTTATAAACGACATTCTCTTTTACATTTAACCAAGGAAATGACGATGGTGCAGATGGAATAAAAATTATTTTTTTTTCCGAAACAATTTCTCCGGAATCAGGGTAAATCATTCCTGCAATCAACTTTGAAATTATACTGTTATTGTTTTTATCATTTCCAAGTAGAGAAGTAATCTTACCCTTCTCAATTTCAAATGAAACATCTCTTGCCATGTTTTTCTTAAATCCGCTTCTCTCTGTATAATTATAAGAAACACTTTGAACTTTAATAATTGAAGTATTCATTAATCACTGCTCCAGAATATTGTTCGAGTTTCAAATAAATATAATAGTACATCAAAAACAGATATTATCACGAACAACATTATAGTTAAGGCAAAAATTGCGGAAAGATCTTTGTACATAAATCCTTGGAAATAAACGCTGCCCAATCCAAAATATCCCACAATATATTCAAACAGTAATGCAGAAGACCAAAGATAAATATTTAACTTTTTCAATGATTTAACTAAAGCAGGTTCCATATTTTTCCAATAAATATCTTTATAAATTTTTGCCGGTGAAACATTTAAACTTTTAGCGGAATCAACGTATTCTTGGTTTATTGATTTTTGTTCTACATTAATTTTATATAATAAAAATGTAATAGCCACTAAAAAAATAAAAATCAGTTCTGTTAAATAATTTGCTCCGAAAATAAATATTAGAACTATCGGTACAAAAAGAATTGGAACGTACCGGAATGTATTTAATATTTCCACAACATCAGGAAACTGTTTATTGAAAACGATTAAACTGCCTCTTATAAAATAAATTATCAGATATGAAAAAAGAAGGGTAAATGAAACCACCAAAACAGTTAAAAAAAGATTGGACAATAAATTGTAATTTGCAAATAAATCACTAAATGAATCTATAACAATTGAAGGTTTGGGAAAATATTTATTCGCAGGAATTACAAACTCGAATAGAATAACATATAGAAGCACAATAGTGCTCAAGAATTTAATTCTGTTTTTCATCAATTGCATAAATTAAGAACCGCTTTTTAAGAAATAAATTAAACATGTAATAGAAAAAATAAAAATTTGATTTAATAATATAACAATTACAACTCAGGACAAAAAAGAATTGTTTGTTTTTTCATGACCTATTGTACTTGATTCCCCGTGACCGGGATAAATTCTTACTTCATCCGGTAAAGTTAATAATTTTTCGTTTATTGATTGTATCAAAGTGTTATAGTTGCCTCCCCAAAGATCTGTTCGCCCGATTCCTTCTCTAAATAAAACATCACCGGTAAAGCATGTTTTTTCATCACCAAAATAAAGACAGTACTCTCCGGGCGTGTGCCCCGGTGTAAAAATGAATTCACCTTTTATTTTACCGAGCATAACATTATCTTTTTCATCTATAAAATTATCGGGCATTGGAGATAATTTCATTTCAATATTAAAAAGTACTGCTTGTTCTTCGGCTTTTTCCAAAAGAAAAACATCCTTTTCAGGAGCAAGAAACAACGGAGTATATTTCCCTTTTACAAAGGAATTGCCTAAAATATGGTCGATATGACAATGCGTATTTATAAGATACTTAATGTTTAGCTCGCTATCTGCAATAAACGCTTCAAGCTCATTTTCTTCGTGTTGAGAATTACATCCGGGGTCAACAACGCAAGTATCACAGCTTTTTTCATCCCAAACAACAAAAGTATTCTCCGAAAAGGGACTGAAAATAAATTTTTTAATTTTTAGCATAATAATTTTACTGGTTGAATATGGAACTCATTAATTTCATCTTATTAGAGGTTACCCGTGAAAACTTCTATCAATTCTATTTCCAATATCCTCATTATAACTTTTGTAATTTCGTTCTATGTCTTCCATAGAATCGCTGCCGAATTTACGAATAAAAAAATCCGCAATTACCCAAGCAAGCATTGACTCAGAAACAACAGCACAAGCGGGAACAGCAACAAAATCACTCCGCTCACGGCGGGCAAGTACTTTTCGTCCGGTTGATAAATTAACAGTCTGAATAGGCGACATGAGAGTTGCAATAGGTTTCATTGCAGAACGTACAATAATCGGAAGTCCCGTTGAAATTCCTCCTTCTATTCCGCCTGCTCTGTTTGTTTTGCGTGTGTACTCATTTCTTCGTCTTACAATTTCGTCATGACTTTGTGAACCAAATTTTTCTGCGGATAAAAATCCCTCTCCTATTTCAACACCTTTTACTGCATTGATAGACATTATTGCTTGTGAAATTGCAGCATTTAGTTTCGTATCGTAATGCACAAAACTTCCAAGTCCAACAGGAACACCGGTAGCAACAGTATAAAATGTACCGCCGAGCGTATCGCCGTTTTTCTTCGCAGTTTTTATTTTATTGATTATTCTTTTTTCATGCTCATCTGCAAATACACGAACAGAGCTTTTATCTGCTTTTATAGCAAGCTGTTTTGCAGAACTGTTTCTGTTCAGTTTATTTGCAAACAATTTTTCCGCAAAACTTTCTTTTGGGAATACTCCACCTATACTTTCAACAAAGCTTCCTATGGTAATTCCAAAATTTGATAGGAATAATTTAGCAACTGAACCTACAGCCACTCGGGCGGCGGTTTCCCTTGCACTCGAACGTTCTATGGAATTACGAATATCATCAAAATTATATTTTGTTGTACCAACTAAATCGGCGTGTCCGGGACGCGGAATTGTAATTTTCTCTACATCATTTTTATTTGGTTCCGAAGACATTTCCTCAGTCCAGTTTTCCCAATCTGAGTTTTTTACTGTCATAGAAATTGGACTCCCGAGAGTTTTACCAAATCGAACGCCGGATAGTATTTCAGCTTTGTCGGTTTCAATTTTCATTCTCTGTCCTCTGCCGTAACCGGATTGCCTGCGTTTCAATTCAGAATTAATAAATTCACTTGATATATCTAAATTGGATGGAAATCCTTCAACAATTGCAGTTAGGGCTTTTCCGTGGGATTCACCCGCTGTTAAAAATCGTATCATTCAAATACTTATTATTAGTTAATAATTGGATTTTAAAATAATAATTTATTTATTCATTTTAGACTGATTCAAAAAAAAATTAAGAAAATAATTTATGAGTCCATTCTAAAAAGTAATATTTTGACTAACCCACGACTTCAGTCGTGGGGAAACAGACTAAAAACGAACTTTCCCAAACGGACTTTAGTCCGTTTGGAGCTTTTTAGAGTGGGCTCATAACTAATAATTTTATTAAATTTGAACAGCAGTAATTTTAATGATATAAGGATTTACATGTTTCCAGTATTGTTACGTTTACACAAACCTCAATTCGCATCTTTTCTTCATCTATTATTATATAATCTGAAACATAAACTTTTACAATCGGAATTCAAAGATAATAGGATAGGAATATGAGCAGTTTAAACTACGAACTAATAGCCATATTTATTATCAATTGCTTTGTTGTCGCCTCTATCCTTCTATCAGCATATCAGTTTCGAAATAAATTCGGACTAACTCTTTTATATGTTATTTTAGGATTATTTAAGGCACTTCATTTTTTTTTGGCAAGGTCATTTACTTTTGAAATAATCAACGGAGTGCATGTTTCACTCGGCTCTGTTGTGCTGTCCCCCGCAATTCTTTTTACTATTCTTCTGCTTTTCATCAGAGATGATGCAGTTGAAGCTCGAAAAGTAATAACTGCATTAATTGGAGTTAATTTTGTTTTTGTGATTCTACAGCTTACTACAGGTTTGGGTTTGGATTATATTAGTTCCGGTGTACATAACAATCAACTAATTTCGCAAACCTCAACTAATATACATTGGCGAGTTTTTGCTACAGGTACCCTAATTATTTTCATCGATAGTTTCATAATAATCTATTTATTCGAAATTTTATCAAATCATATAAAAAATCTTTTTCTAAGAATTTTTTTAACAATGGGATTAGTCTTTTTACTGCATGCCGTACTATTTGCTATTGGCGGTTTTGCCGGCACTTCTAAATTTCAGACAGTACTAATTTCAGGCTTATTTGCAAAAATAATTCCACTTTTCGTTTACTCGTTTATTTTCTGGTTTCATATTAAGTTCGTTGTAAAATTTATTCAACCGGAACCGAAATTTTTTGAAAAGTTTTTAGATGTATTTTCATTCCTTACTTACCAGAAAAAATACAAAGAATTAAAATTTACTTCCGAGAAAAATCTTAATGAAAAAATTAATGAATTAACAAGCCTAAATACAATTTTTAAGAACATTAGCACAAATCTTGCAACTTCTAAATTAGTTGATACCGTTCTTGAAGAAATTCATATTAATATAAAGCCTGACTTAATTCTTTTTTACAAAAGGGAAAGCTCAAATTTGAATATACTGGGCTCAAAAGTTAAAAACTTAAACTATAAAATTGATAAATTACATCCACACAAAGTAGGCATTTGTTTATGTGGTTTGGCAGTTAAAACTAAAACTCCTCAGTATTCCATAAATATTACTTCCGACAATCGATGTACTTTAGCGGAATGTAAAGTTGCAGGTATCAACTCATTTGCCGCAATCCCTTTACTGAAAGAGGGAGAAGTTATTGGTGTAATTGGCATTGCTTCCATTCAGGAAAGAGACTTTAATTCTCAATCATATTTTATTGAAGCAATTGCCTCACAGGCTTCAATCGCTTTAACTAATTCTATTCTGCTCACAGAACTTCAAAAAGAACAAAATAATCTGCAAAATGAAATAAAAAAAAGAGAAGCAACCTATTTTAAATTGTTGGAAAAAGAGAAACGTTATTATAATATATTTCATAATTCCCCCATCTCAATTTGGGAAGAGGACTTTGGGAAATGTTTTAATTATTTAGACAGCTTGGTTGATAAGAGTAATAAATCAATTGAAGAAATATTAAAAGATGATGAAGTTGTAAGAAAATGTGTTTCTTTGGTGAAAATTATTGATATAAATAATACAACGCTTAAATTATATGAAGTTAAAGCAAAAGAAGAATTATTACAAAATCTTTCGTCCGTCTTTATTCCTGAATCACTCCCTGCTTTCAGAAGCGGATTGCTTGCAATTTACAATGGAATTTCGGCTTTTGAAACTGAAACGACTAATAAAACCTTAAAGGGTAAAAAATTTGATATTGATGTTAAATGGAACTTAGACCGCTCACTTGATGAAACTAATTCAATTGTAATTGTTTCATTGCTTGATATAACCGAGCGCAAGTTAGCTGAAAATAATTTGCATAATGAACATAATCGTCTCGCAGACATTATTGAAAATATGAGTGACGCTTTTGTGTCTCTTGATGAGAATTGGTGTTATACGGCAATGAATACAAAAGCAGGATTGATGTTTGACAGAGACCCGAAAGAAATGATAGGCAAACATATTTGGACAGAATTTCCCGAGAGTGTTGGACAACCTTTTCAACTAAATTACGAAAAGGCGATGAAGGAGAAAACTTTTATTCGCATGGAAGAGTATTATCCGCCTTACGATAAATGGTTTGAGAACAGAATAAATCCTACAAATGAAGGGATTGCAATATTCTTTACAGACATTACTGAACGAAAAGAAAATGAAGAGGCACTGATTAAACTTTCCGAAGAAAGACTGGAATTAGAATCAATCGTTAATAATAGTCAAGCTGTTGCATTCCTTTGGAAAGCAGATGATAATTGGACAGTAGAATACGTTTCGGATAATGTTTCACAATTTGGTTACAATAAAGAGCAATTGCTTACAGGAGATATTCCCTTTTCAAATATTATTTATCAAGCAGATATTGAAAGAGTTTCTGAAGAAGTTAATCATTATTCCTTGTCAGATGAAGATAAATTTGTTCAGGAATACAGAATTATTACTAAGGAAAAAGAAATAAGATGGATTGAAGACAGAACGTGGATTCGCCGAAACAAAGAGAATGTTATTACACATTACCAAGGAATTTTGTTTGATATTACGGACAGAAAGAAAACAGAAGCGGAATTAAATGATAAAACTATGCGCATTCTTAAAGCTGAAAAAATTGCACACCTTGGATTTATTGATTGGGATTTGGTTACGAATGAAGTGTTTCTTTCGGATGAAATATATAACCTTTACGGTATGCAAAAAAAAGATAATCACGATGTAATAGAATTTATACATAAGACTGTATTTCCGGAAGATGTTGAATTTGTTAAAAACAATTTGGATATGGCAATTAACAATAGAAAAAGATACAATATTGATCATCGTATTTTAAGACCTGACGGTAAAATTGTTTGGGTTAACGCACAGGCGGAATTAACATTTGATGATAATGGTAAACCACACACACTTCTCGGAACTGTGCTGGATATTACGGAGCGAAAATTAGCAATTGAAAAACTTAAAGAAAATGAAACGCGATTCAGAACAATTGTTGAAAATTCCCACGATGGAATTGCAATAATTGACAATAATTACAAAATGATATATGCAAATCAAGAACTTATAAATATTTTTGGTTATCCTTTAGAAGAAATTATCGGAGCAAATATTGAAAAATTTTTAACACCGGAATGCAAAGACTTGGTTTTGGAAAGATACAAACGAAGACAAAATGGGAAAAATGTTCCAAAGATTTACGAGATTACTATAAAACGAGAAAATGAAAGCATAAAAAATATAAGGATGTCGGCTACAACCATTAAAAACATAAATGGAGAAATTAGAACCGTTGCTCAGTTGTTGGACATTACTAATGAGAAACTTGCACAAAAAGAATTAGCCGAAAGTGAAAATCAACTTCGTACAATCATTGAACAAGCCGGTGATGCGATGTTCTTAGTTGATTTCGATGGTAATATTATTGAAGTGAATAAAAAAGCGTGTGAAAGTTTAGGCTACACTCACGAGGAACTGCTTAAACTAAATATAGAAAAAATAAGTCTGTTCTTCAAAAGAGACAATGAAAAACAGCAAACATGGAATAAATTTAAGCCCAATGAAACATCAACAATACACCGAACTCATATCCGCAAAGATGGAACAACTTTTCCGGTTGAAATTTCAACCGGACTACTTGAAATTGATAATGAAAAGTTTGTTATCGGATTTGCAAGAGATATTACAGAAAGGGAAAAAAACAGAAAAAAGCTGAAACAGTACAGAGAAAATCTTGAAGAAATGGTTAAAAACAGAACTGAACAATTGGTTGAAGCAAATAAGGAGTTAGAAGCATTTTCTTATTCGGTATCGCATGATTTACGTGCTCCATTACGCCATATAAACGGTTTTATTGAATTGTTGACATTGAATTTAGGTTCAAAATTGAACAATAAATCAAACCATTATCTTGAAACAATAGCACACGCTTCAGACCAAATGGGAGTTTTAATTGATGAATTGCTAGATTTTTCAAGAATGGGTCGAAAAAATATGATTGCTGCAGAAATAGATTTTAACGAACTTGTATTTTCGGTTAAAGAAGAATTTACGAATGCAACGGAAAATAAAAACAGAATTATTAACTGGGCAATTGATAATCTACCAATTGCTAAAGGTGATGCATCGATGTTAAAGGTTGTATTTACTAATTTAATTTCCAATGCAATAAAATATTCTTCAAAAAAGGAAGAAACGAATATTCATGTGGGATGCGATGAAAATAAAGATGAATACATATTTTTCGTTGAAGATAATGGTGCCGGTTTTGACTCACGTTTTGCCGATAAACTATTTGGAGTTTTTCAGCGACTTCACAGCAAAAAAGAGTTTGAAGGAACCGGAATTGGGTTGGCAAATGTGCGGCGTATTGTTAACAGGCACGGCGGAAGAACCTGGGCAGAAAGTGTAACGGGTGAAAAAGCAATATTTTTCTTCTCGTTGCCAAAGAATTTTTCAATTTAAAAAGAATAAGATTTTTAGTATATTTTATTTTATATAATCTTTATAATAATTTCGGATTATTTTTTAATCTATAGGTACACTTAAAAAAGGTAAGCATATTGCAAATTCCGGGATTTATAAAACGCTGTTGCAGACCCGTGTCGGGAATCAGTTAAAGATATTCCTAAATTTGTTACTATCTCCCGACTTAAGCAATGCTGTCAACTTAAGGGGAAAATGTGGCGAGAGCCATTTTGTTCCAAATAATTATTTTACCGTCTCTTATCCAAAGGTTCCTTCGGAAAAGAGACAGTAATTGTCGTTACATTTATGAGACTGTGTAAAAAGTCGAAAATTTTATTAACCCACGATTTTAATCGTGGGAATATGACTTAAAATCAAGCAATTAGCGTAACCGTTTCCCGATACGGGTCTGCGACAACGGTTTTAGCGTTTTTAACACAGTCTCTTTATGCAACGGGTAAAAACAAAAGAAACAGTGGCTTTAGCCGCATATGCAACTTAAGTCGGGGGTTAATTTACTAGCATCACGTATTCCAACCGTTTCAACGGTTTCTTTCGTGAATACATATATTAATTTAATTATTTAGTTATAATTTTCGGAGATTTTGATGGAAAGTTTTAAAAGAATATTGTTAGTAGAGGATGATCCTAATGACATTGAATTGACATTAACAGCCTTAGAAGAATACAACCTTGCTAACAAAGTAGTCGTTGCTTCAGATGGCGCCGAAGCATTAGATTACCTGTTTAGAAAAGGTGAATATTCTGACCGACACACCGGTAACCCTATTGTAATTTTGCTCGATCTTAAACTACCCAAAATTAATGGAATCCAAGTTTTAGAAAAAATCAAATCTGATAAAAAGTTAAAAACCATACCTGTTTGTATTCTAACATCATCAAAAGAACACCAAGACTTGGAAAAAGCGTATCAACTTGGTGTTAATGCTTACGTGGTTAAGCCTGTAAAATTTAATGAATTTGTTGACCAAGTTAAACAGCTTGGAGTATTTTGGGCAATGATAAACGAACCGCCTATTTAAGATAATCTGATTGCTGATATTGGGAATTTACATGCAAAATTTTATAAATATAATTCATCTCGAAAACGACTCAAATGATGTTGAACTTGTAAGCGAAGTTTTACGTAATGCAGATATTAAATGTAACATTGACATAGTTGATTCGGAAGCAGAATTTAAAAAATATTTGAACAGCAAAGAGTATGATTTAATTCTTGGAGATTACACACTTCCCGGCTATGATGGGCTTTCCGCATTAGAATATACAAAAAATAATTTTAGTCATATTCCATTTATATTAGTATCAGGAAGTATAGAAGAAGACGCAGGAATTGAAAGCCTTCTGCACGGTGCTTCCGATTATATTTCAAAAAGAAAACTTTCCCGTTTAGTACCTGCCGTTATAAAATCACTGAATCTGGCAAAAGAACAGAAGCAGAGGGAAGAAGCTGAACTCAAATTAAAAGAGAGTGAAGAAAGTTTATCCTTAGCACAGCAAGTAGGCAATATAGGCAGTTGGGATTACAATATTAGTACAGATAAATTATCATGGTCAAATCAAGCTTACATTCAATTTGGACTTAAACCGGGTGAGATTAAACCTTCCGATGAAACATTCCAAAAATTTGTCCATCCTGATGATAGAGAAAAGATTAAACTTGCAGTAGCTGAAACTTTTAAAAATGACACACCCTATTCCCTGGATGCTAAAATGTTGCGTGCAGACGGCAGCGTATGGTACATGCACACACACGGAAAAGTAATCAGAGATAACAAAGGTAATCCGGTAAGATTTATTGGAATACAACAGGATATTACGAAAAGAAAATTGGTTGAAGAAAAATTACAAGAAAGCAAAATTAGATTCAAATCACTTTTTGAAGATAACTTAGCCGGAATATACAAATCTACAGTTGAAGGGAAATTATTAGAATGTAATGCAACATTTGCCAAGATTTTTGGATATGGTTCAATTGAAGACGTTTTGAATTCGAGTGCAACAAATTTTTATCTAACCCCCAATGATAGAAAAGAATTTCTACAAAATCTAAAAACGGAAAAGAGATTAATAAATAACCAAACGCAGATGCGCCGCAAAGATGGCTCGGTAATATGGATAACCGAAAATGTTCGCCTGCTTGATAATTCAGTAATGTTGGGAACTTTAATTGATACAACGGCAACAAGAAAAATGACGCGTGAATTAATTGAAGCAAAAAATGAAGCGGAGAAAGCTGATAAATTAAAATCCGAATTCCTTGCTCAAATGTCGCACGAAATCAGAACGCCAATCAATACAATATTAAACTCCATTTCCATGATAAAGATGGAAACACCCGAAACCTTCAACAGTGAAGTCGTATATTTTTATGAAGCAATTGAGAGAGCTTCCTCAAGATTAATTAGAACTATTGAATTGATTTTGAATATGTCGGAAATTCAATTGGGCAATTTTATACCGAAAATGGAGAATATTAATATTGAAGCTGATGTTATAAAACAGTTAGTTCATGAATTTAAATCGGTAGCAATTAAAAAAGATATTGAGCTTATTTATTCAATTCAAACAAAACAAAATATAGTAACGTGCGATGAATACAGTTTACTGCAAATTTTTGCAAATTTAATTGATAATGCCATAAAATATACTAAGGAAGGAAGTGTAGAATTAATTTTATATTCTACTGAAAGTGGAGAATTGAACATAGATGTTGTCGATACCGGCATAGGAATTGAAGATGATTATATCCCCTATTTATTTGAATCATTTTCCCAAGAACAGCAAGGTTACACTCGTTCGTTTGAAGGGAACGGGTTAGGAATGGCATTAGTAAAGGGCTATTGTAATATTAACAAGCTATCTATTTCTGTTAAAAGCAAGAAAGGTGAAGGAACAACTTTCACTGTAACATTTCCAAAAAATGTAGTGGTAAATTGATTTTTTTACACGTTGGTAAGTAAAAACAAAGCAAAATATTTAACATATTTTGCTTTATTTTAATTTTAAAACTTTATTAGAAGGCTTTGATTAACCCCATGCTGTCCGGCAACTGCCGGACAGCATGACAGTATTATTTCAAAGTCTTTTTTATTCGGAAGTGAAATTTTTGTAAGCTTCGGCATCCATCAAGGCATTCAGTTCATCATGATTCGAAAGTTCAATTTTAACAATCCAACCTTCTCCGTAAGCATCAGAATTAATTAGCTGTGGTTCATCTTCAAGTTTTGCGTTCACTTCTATTACTTTTCCGCTAACCGGTGACAATAAATCACTAACCGTTTTAACAGCTTCAATTGCTCCAAATGTTTCACCGTTTGTAACAGAGTCAAGGTCGGATTCAACATCTACAAAAACGATATCGCCAAGTTCACTCTGTGCAAAATCAGTTATTCCAATTGTTACTGTTTTGCCGTCAACTTTTACCCATTCGTGGTCTTCTGAGTATTTTAAGTCTTCTAATACTTTCATCATAACCTCTACTATTTTAAAAAATATTTATCTATAAAAGATGTATCGTAATCACTATTTATAAACTGCTCATTTTCCAATACTTTTTTATGAAAAGGGATAGTGGTTTTTATACCTTCAATTGCAAATTCTTCAAAAGCGCGCTTTGCTCTTTTAATTGCCAATTCTCTGTTATCACCCCAGATTATTAGTTTGGCAATCAAAGAATCGTAGTATGGTGGAATAACATATTCGTTGTAAACATGGGAGTCAACACGAACACCAAAGCCTCCGGGGAAATGTAAATATCCAATTTTACCTGGCGAAGGTCTAAAATTATGGTCAGGATCTTCAGCATTAATTCTAAACTCAAAACTATGCCCAATTTGTTTATCAGGTCTTTTTGATATTTCTTTTCCGGCAGCAACCAATATTTGCTGTTTAATTAAATCCGTATTATTCACCATTTCAGTAACCGGATGTTCAACTTGAATACGAGTATTCATCTCAATAAAAAAGAAATTTTTATGTTTATCAACTAAAAATTCTACCGTTCCTGCCCCTTCATAATTGACTGATTTTGCACCAAGAATGGCAGCATCTGTCATTTTTTTACGAAGTTCCGCATCAACAATTGGTGAAGGCGATTCTTCAATTAGTTTTTGGTGCCTTCGTTGAACAGAGCAATCTCTTTCTCCGTAATGATAAACATTGCCAAACATATCACCCATAATTTGAATTTCAACATGGCGGGGATTTTCTATGTATTTTTCAAGATACATTCCTGAATTATTAAATGCAGCCCCGGCTTCGGCACTTGCTGTTTGGAAAGCATTTCCTAATTCATCTTCTTTCCAAACTATTCTCATACCCTTTCCACCGCCTCCGGCAGTAGCTTTAAGCATTATAGGATACCCAATTTCTTTTGCAAGAATTTTTGCTTCTTCAATATTTTCTAGAATTCCATTACTACCCGGGACAACCGGAACTCCCACCTTCCGCATTGTTTCTTTTGCAAAAGCTTTGTCTCCCATGTTATTAATCATTTCCGGAGAAGGACCAATAAATTTAATATTAGAATCAGCACATATTTCAGAAAAATCCGCATTTTCAGCAAGAAATCCATATCCGGGATGAATTGCATCTGCACCGGTTATTTGTGCTGCAGACATTATATTAGGAACTTTCAAATAACTGTCGGCACCTAACGGAGGTCCAATACACACAGCCTCATCGGCAAATATAGTAGGCAACGCTTCTTTATCAGCTTCCGAATAAACTGCAACTGTCGCAATTCCCAATTCTTTACACGTACGAATGATTCGTAAAGCAATTTCACCGCGATTTGCTATTAGAATTTTTTTAAACAATTTTTCACTCAAATAATAATTAATTATGCTTTATCAATTAAAAATAAGGGTTGGTTGTATTCAACCGGAGTCGCATTTTCAACTAATATTTTCACTATTTTGCCTGTAACATCAGATTCAATTTCATTCATCAGTTTCATAGCTTCAACAATGCAAAGTATGGAACCTTCTGAAATGGAATCTCCAACTTGTACATAAGTATCTGCATCAGGTGCAGGTGCCCTGTAAAATGTACCAACTATTGGAGATTTAATTTCGTAATAATTGTTTATATCGGATTTCTCCGGCTCGCTTTCCGTTTTAGAAGTTGCTTCAGTAACAACTGCAGCGTTACTAATTGAAGCCGCAGGAACTGATTGCTGAACAATTTGAGGTTGCATAATAGTTTGCGGTTGCATGCTACCTGCTTTTGAAATCTTTACTTTTAAATCACCTTCCTCAACAGAAAATTCTGTGATTTCGCTTTTTTCAACGACTCTGATTAATCGTTTTAATAAGTTTATGTCCATATCAACTCATGATTAGTTTTTAACTCTTTCTACATATGAATCTTTTCTCGTATCAATTTTTATCATGTCTCCTTCATTTACAAACAAAGGGACATTAACTGTGGCACCTGTTTCTAACACAGCCGGTTTCAAAACATTTGTAGCAGTATCGCCTTTATATCCAGGTTCGGTTTCCTTCACCATTAACTCCGCAAAAATCGGAAGTTCAACTGAAACAATATTGTCTTCATCATCCATTAAAAGATCAACATCAATACTTTCTTTTAAGTATTTTACACCGTCTCCCATCACTTCTTCGGAAACAGTCATCTGTTCATAGGTGTCATAGTCCATTAAAACATATCCACCTGATTCATGATAAAGATATTGATATTTTCTTCTTTCAACTCGAACAATATCAATTCCTTCTCCTGATCTGAATGTATTGTCAAGAACTTTGCCTGTTCTTAAATTTTTTAACATTGACCTAACAAATGCACCGCCTTTACCGGGTTTAACATGCTGAAATGACGTTATTGTATATAAATCATTTTTAAACTTAATTATCAATCCATTTCTAAAATCTGAAGTATCTGCCATAACTCTTTAAATTTAATTATTAAATATTTTTTTTACTTTGGTAATATTTTGTAAGTGAATAAAATTAATATACATATTTTTTTACTAAAAGATTCAACTAACTAAATTTATTCAATTCAACTTCGTCCATATATCTTTCCGCTTCCTTAGCCTCTTGGGAAGTTTTATAATCGGTCTCAACTAATTTCAATACTGTTTGTGCCTCATCGTATTTTTTTGCTTTTAAGTAAGCAATGCCTGAATGCAGCAAATATGAAGGGTTTAATGCATTATATTTATACACATGAGCAGCTTTTTCATAACTATGTCCTGCCTTAACGAAATCACCTTTTTCTTCGTAGCAAGCGCCTTCACCGGCAAGAGCAGCGGCATGCAAGCTATAATGTGAATTTGAAATGTCACTATAAACCTTTAATGCTTCATCATATTTTCCGGTATAGTAATAAGAGTTAGCTAAATATAGTTTAGCAACTTCACCCTGTTCCGTACTGCCATAATTTTCTACAATAGTCTTCAACCCGATTAAATCAGTTCCAGGTTGACCAACAATAGCATCGTTGTAATTTTTTTGTTCATAATTCGGAACTATTTTTGAGAGTGCTGATGTGGCTGCAATGTTATCTGCCTCAACTTTATTCTGATAAATTATTGTACTTACAATTACAACCGCAACCACAGCAATACCAACCATCAATTGTTTACTGTATAAATCAATAAATTCTAAAACTTTAGAATAGTAAGTTATAAGCTTATCTTCCTGAATTTCCTTCTTAGATATTTTTTTCTTCTTAGCTAACACATCAACTCCTATGTTTTAATTTGTTTCTTATTTTAAAAAATTAAAAATAATTAATAGCAGATTGATTAACAACTATTAAAGAGCGATTCTTATATGATTTGAAAAAATCCACGCTTTTTTATCAAGATAAACTTCAACTCGATAAACACCTTTTTTCTTAATAATGAATTCTGCATCCATGTTTTCAATGCTATCTATCTTTTTACCATTCCAAATTAGATTTATAGTTCCTGTAATATTAGGAAGAATCACACGCAATTTAATTTTATCTTTTTGCTTTAATGTATCTCCCATTTGATAAATTTGGTCTCCATCTTCTGCAAAATACCTAAATCCTTTAGCATCTCCGTAGTAATAATTTGATATAAAAGACCGACCGTGTTTTAATGCTGAATACACTTGGTTTTTAGCAGCTTCAATTCTTTCTTTTTCAAATCCCTTTTCAATTTTATTTTCTGTAAATACATGAGTCCTAATTGATTTGAAGAGTACTTTATATGGAAAGACTTCGACTTCAAAAAATCCCAATAAATTCAACTTATGTGCATGAGCATCAACACCACCGATGCCTACAACTTTTCGGGTTAAATTGAGCTTATCCCAGACCGATAATGTAATTTTTTGAGGTCCAACTATTGACTGAAGCGGATGAATAAATCTATTATATTTATTCTGTTCATTTAGCCCTTCCATCCACTCTGACATATGATTCCATATCTCAATACCTGTAAAATCTTCGGAATCCCAAGCAGTCCATGGATATGGCGGATGTTCTTCCATTGAAGTACGCTGTTCATGCGGGTGAGCAATAAAACCGAAACCACCAAGTTCATTTACTTTTTTAACGTATTCGCCCGCACTCATTCTCGTTGACAAAGTTTTAGAGAGACCAAATGCCAAATAATGATTTTGAATATTCTTATCATTTAATTCAGTACCAACAAGCAGAAGAGTATTTCCATACCACTGCTCCATACCTTCATCTAATGCTCGTAAAGTATTATGATCAGTGAGTAAAATATAGTCGAGCCCAACTTCATCCGCTATTTTTGCAATTTCATCAACAGTACCGGTTCCATCAGAAAATGTTGAATGTATATGTGCCGCTCCAACGTATTCAAACATTTTTATACTTCTTCAATTATAGGATTTTCTACTTTCGTAATTACAGAATAACTTGTTGATTTTTCAACAATGATTTCAGCCATCTTGGACATTAAAATATTTACCCTTTCATCAGCTTCATCATCATAATTATCATAAGAAGTTTCACTATCAAAAGTAAATATTTCAGTAAATTTGTTGTTGTTCCTCTTATCAGCGAATACAGAATAATCCGTCAACCCGTCAGCAACAATAATTGATTTAAATTCTCTTATTATCTTTAGATAATTTTCCCTTTGTTCCGGTTTAACCGTGTACCGAATCATAAATTTTGTTTCACTCATTATAAATCCCTAATCTAAATTAATTTTTCCTTGGTAAATTTGTTCTGCGTTTCCTGTTAACGATAGTTTTTCTATTGCATTATTAACTATTTCAAAATTAACTATAAGTTGCTCACCACTCTTTACATTTAACTTAACTGGTGAGTCGATCAAACCTTTTGCAACTTCAATTAAAGCAACAGCGACCGCACCGGTCCCGCAAGCAAGAGTTTCATCCTCCACTCCCCTTTCGTAAGTACGCATATTAAGCCCGCTATCAGTGTACTTAATAAAATTCACATTCACACCTTTCGGGGCAAAAGCCTCATTATTTCTAATGACTTTTCCAATCTTTTTAACATCCAAATCTTCCAATTTATCACACACAGCAATTCCGGTTGAAATATTAATTATTTCTTCAATATCAATTACAACATGAGGTGCACCGGTATCTGCAAATGAATAATTAATAGCCATTTCTTCAATTTTAATTTTCCTATTTAGATAAATTCTTTCAGGTGAATCGAAATTAAATTTTATCGAATTAGTATCCAATACTTCACCGCTAAATATTTTATTGTTAGCAATAAATTTGACAGATGGAGTTTCAATCAGTCCTGAAATATTGGCATAATGAATGGCACACCTTGCTCCATTTCCACATAATGTTCCTGTTGTTCCGTCTGCATTATAATACTGCAGTTCAAAATCATGTTTATCGGAATCCTTAAATAATAATATTCCATCAGCTCCAACACCGACATGCCTGGCACATATTAGACTAATTTCATCCGTAGAAAGTTTATCAAAATTATTTTTTGATAAATCAATCAAAACAAAGTCATTACCGGCACCGCTGTATTTTATAAAAAAAATTTCTTTCATTTATTAAAATTAAATATTTAAATATTTGATAAATACTGATACATCAGTCTAACACCGAAAGCAGTATCATATTTTTTTGTGTAATTATTATAATCATTTTTTAAAGCCGGACCGGCTAAATCAATATGCGCCCAAGTAATTTTTTCATCAACAAAATGTTCTAAAAATTTTCCTGCAGTTATTGCACCGCCCCAACGAGGTCCAATATTGCTAACATCTGCAATATCGCTCTTCAACAGTACTTTATAATCATCCCAGAAAGGCATTCTCCATAATCGTTCGAAAGATGTGTTTCCGGCTTGCACAAGAGAATCAGCAAGCTTATCATTTGCAGAAAACAATCCTGCCGGAATAAGTCCGAGAGCAACACAAATGGCTCCTGTTAAAGTTGCAAAATCTATTATTTCATCAGGCTTTTGTTCAGACGCATAAGTTAACGCATCGGCGAGAACTATTCGTCCTTCAGCATCAGTATTTTTAACTTCAATTGTTTTACCTGAATAGGAAGTAACAACATCACCGGGTTTATACGAACTACCCGAAATCATATTTTCAACGGCAGGTATAATTCCAATAATTTCAAGTGGAAGTTTAGCTTCAGCTGCCGCCAACATTGTACCAACAACCACAGCAGCACCACCCATATCCGCTTTCATGTCAACCATTCCGTCAGTCGGTTTAATCGAAAGTCCACCGGAGTCGTAAGTAACACCTTTACCGACCAATGCAATTTTACGATTAATTTTCCCACTCGGTTTGTACTTTAGCACTATTAATTGAGGTGGATTATCACTACCTGCACCAACCGCAAGAATTCCACCCATTTTCTTTTTTTCTAACTCCTTTTTGTTGATAGAAGTTATCTTAACGCCAAATGATGAAAGCTTATTTTTAGAACGTGTAAATAATTCCGAAGGAGTAAGTGAGATTGCAGGATCGTTTACCAAGTCCCTGGCAAAAGCAACAGCCCCAATTACATTTTCTGCATTTTTAACTGCTGTATCCAATAGTTTTTTATTTGAATATTTAATTATAATATTCAGTAACGGTAATTTTTTTTTCTTCTCTCTGTATTTGTCAAAAGAATAATTACCGAGTAATATTCCCTCAGCACAAGATTGAAGATATTGTTCTTCCGAATCGAAATAATCGGAATAATATTTATATTCTGATAATTCAAAATATAAATATTTAAATTTTTCCTTTTCAACACTTTGCATTGTTCCCGCATAATAATTACGGAAATAATCAACACTAAACTTTTTATCAAGTTTAATTTTATTAAGAATGTAAACGTCAGGAGAAGATTTTGAATTAGTGATTTTTAAATCGGTTTTATCCTTATCTAAAAAGAAAGACGTTTGATAATTGCTCAATTCAATTTCCATTTCCTTTACAAAATTAGATAGATTCGCTTTCAGTTTTGAATTATCAACAAAACATTTAACTATTGCGGAATTTTTTTGAAAAGAATTGATTTTTATAGTCTTGAATAATTTAATTTTAAATAACATATTTGTTCCTCATTTACTTATTCTAAATATTTTACTGCCGCTTTCACAACCTGGTCTTGCAATAATTTCACTTTTTTATCGAACAAACGTGAGCCGGCTGCGTTGGTATGTCCTCCACCGTCAAATTCTGCCGCCAGTTTATCGACATGAATAGTTCCTTTTGAACGATAACTGATTTTCATGCCATTTCTTAATTCAACAAAAAGAAGTCCAATTTTCACACCTCTTACCGCCATACAAAAATTAACAAATCCGTCAATTTCAGATTCTATTGAATCAGTACTTGTAATCATTTCCTGAGTAATGGTCATATAACAAATTTTTCCGTCAGCATACAGTTGCATTGATTCCAATGCTTTGCCAAGCAATCTAACCTTAGAAATATTACTTCGGTTGTAAATTTTATCGTAAACATCCAAAGGATCCACATTATATTGCAATAATTCTGCAGCTATCAAATGAGTTTTATATGTGGTCCTTTCATATTTGAAAGAGCCTGTATCGGTCATGATTGCAGAATAAATTTGCAAAGCAAATTCATCATCAAGTTCAACTATTTTAGTTTTCTTAATAAAATCATAAATAATTTCACCTGTTGAGGTATAAGACGTACTATTAAAAAAATAATCCGCAAAATTATTTGGGTTTTGGTGATGGTCTATGCAAATTTTTATTGCCTTGCTTTCCTCAAATCCTTTTTCCATGCTTACTACTCTATTCGCTTGATTGAAATCGAGGGCAATAAGAACGTCAACTTTACTAAATAGGTTAAAGTGTTTTTCCGAATTATATTTTTCTATTACATTTTCTTCGTCCATAAATTCCAGATTGTATGGAGTTTCACTATGATTAATAGCCCAAACCTTTTTCTTCAGTAATTTCAATAAATGATACATCGCAAGTTGTGAACCAAGTCCATCAGCATCCGGATTTACATGCGTAGTAATCAAGAATGAAGAGTTATCATTTATAAGTTTCGTTAATAATTTAAAATCGTTCAACGTTAGTCCTCAAAATTTAATCTGCCAATTTGCAAAATTTTTACATCAAATCATATCAATTTTTATCTACCAAAAACAAAAAAGGCTGCCAAATTAGCAGCCTTTTAATGAAGATTAAATATAACCTACTTGACTTCCCAAGTATTACCGCTGAATAAAAGTGATTCAATATCTCCTTTACCTTTTTGTTCGGTAACAGTATCAATTTGTTCAACAAGTGCTTCGTTGTATGTTTGTTTTCTAATACTGCGGAACACACCAAACGGAGTTGGCAAATCAGGATGATCTGTCATGTGCGATAAAATAAAAGCACGAACAGGGCTTTCGTCGTTTTCATCATGAACAATAAGATCATCAATTGTGTATTTACCAGCGTTAAGATTAACAACCTTCGGTTCAAAACCTTCAAGAATTATTCCTTTATCATGCTCTGCGCCAAAAATCATCGGTTCACCATGTTCAAGTGCGATTGCATTATCAGGTTTTTTATCTTTATCGGATAAACTAAAGAAAGCTCCATCGTTAAAAATAACACAGTTTTGATAAATTTCTAAAAACGCAATACCCTTATGAATAGCAACTTTCTCCAACATCTGCTGCATATGTTTTGGATCTCTGTCAAGAGTTCTTGCTACAAAAGTTGCATTGGCGCCAAGAGCCAATGCAGTAGGATTAAATGGATAATCTATTGATCCATAAGGTGAACTCTTTGTAATTTTACCTCTTTCAGAAGTTGGCGAATATTGTCCCTTTGTTAATCCGTAAATTTGATTGTTAAAAAGTAATAATTTAAGGTCAACGTTTTTTCTGCAAGCATGAATAAAATGATTGCCGCCAATACTCATCATATCTCCATCACCGGATGCAACCCAAACGGAAAGTTCAGGATGTGCAATTTTTAATCCTGTGGCAATTGCAGGTGCTCTTCCGTGAATTGAATGAAATCCATAAGTATCCATATAATATGGGAAACGACTTGAACAGCCTATACCCGAAATCCATGCAAAATTTTCTCTCGGTATCCCTAATTTTGGAAAAGTTCTTTGAACTTGTGCCAAAATAGAATAATCCCCACAACCAGGACACCAACGTACATCTTGATCGGATTGAAAATCCTTACTTGTTAATTTAAGTTCTTGTACATCTATATTATCAGTCATCACTACCTCCGAGAATTTCTGCTATTTTATTTTTAATGTCAGAAGTTTTGAAAGGCAATCCTCTTAGTTTATTGTATTGGATTGTTTCCACCATAAATGTGCTTCTGAGAATTTTTGATAACTGTCCGAGATTAATTTCAGGAACAAGAATTTTTTCAAACTTAGATAGTATATCGCCAAGATTCTTAGGAAATGGATTGATATAATTTAGATGAACTCGAGAAACCGTAAGACCATCCTCGCGTGCCTTAGTTATTGCATCTCTTATTGATCCTTCTGTACCGCCCCAGCCAACAACAAGCAGTTTTCCTTCTTCATCACCATCAACTACAAGTTCAGGAATATCATAAGCAACTTTCCGAACTTTTTCTTCTCTAATTTTACACATAAGATCATGATTATCAGGATCATAACTAACATTTCCTGAAATATTCTCCTTTTCTAATCCACCAATGCGATGTTCCAAACCAGGAGTTCCGGGAACTGCCCAAGGACGAGCTAGGTTTTCATCTCTACTGTAAGGTTGATAAGTTTCAGGTTCCTCTGCGAATTTATGTTCAAATTTAGGCAATTCATTTGCATGAGGAATTCGCCAAGGCTCAGTACCATTTGCAATATAACCATCGGTTAACAAAATAACAGGCACCATAAATTTCAAAGCAATTCTACTTGCTTCGATAGCCATATTAAAACAATTTGAAGGAGTTGAAGCCGCAAGAACAACTAACGGTGATTCACCATTACGTCCGTACATTGCTTGCATAAGATCAGCTTGTTCTGTTTTTGTTGGTAAACCGGTACTTGGTCCGCCTCTTTGAACATTAATAATAACAAGCGGAAGTTCAGTAATAACCGCTAAACCGGCAGCTTCTGTTTTTAATGCCAAACCGGGACCACTTGTTGTAGTAATGGCAAGAGAGCCACCAAATGCAGCACCGATAGAAGAACTAATTCCCGCAATTTCATCTTCGGCTTGAAATGTTTTTACACCAAAATTTTTATACTTGCTTAAGAAATGTAAAATATCCGAAGCCGGTGTAATTGGGTATGAGCCGAGATACAACTGCATATCACTTAATACTGAAGCAGCAACAAATCCCATTGCAGTAGCTTCATTGCCCGAAATACTTCGGTAAGTGCCAGTGGGTAAATGTGCAGGTTCAACATTGTAGCGAGCAGTAAAAATTTCTGCTGTCTCACCATAATAATATCCTGATTTTAACGCAATTGTATTAGCATTGACTAATTCAGGATGCTTTGCAAATTTTTCTTTAATCCACTCTAAAGTAGGTTCTAATGGGCGATTAAACATCCAATACATAATTCCTAAGGCAAAAAAGTTTTTACTTCTAACAACATCTTTTGGTTTAAGTCCTGTATCTTTTAGGGCAGCAACCGTCATTGATGTAATTGGAACCTTATAAACATGAAACCCTGCGAGAGAATCGTCTTCAAGAGGATTTGATTCGTATTTAGCAAGTTTCAAATTCTTTTTATCAAAAGCATCGGAATTTGCAATAATTGCTCCATGCTGTTTTAATGTTCCTAAATATTTTTTTAACGCTGCTGGATTCATTGCAACCAAAACATCTGGTCCATCGCCTGGTGTGTGTATATCTTTTGAACTAAAGTGCAATTGAAATCCACTTACTCCGTATATTGTTCCTAACGGGGCACGAATTTCAGCTGGATAATCCGGTAATGTATTTAAATCATTTCCGAGAAATGCAGTTGTGTTACTAAATTGAGTACCGGTTAACTGCATACCGTCTCCGGAATCCCCAGCGAACATAACAGTTACATCACTAAGGTTCTCAATTTTTTTTCCATTTTCAGTTTCCATTATTACTGTCTCTTTATAAAATGGTATAAACTAGTTAATTAACGATACTAAACTTAATTAAGCTATAAAATTATAGCAATACAATTTTAAATTATTTTACGGTAGAAATTATTTTTAAAAACTCATCAGCATTAATAAACCCTGTAATTCTTTGAACTTCCTCTCCCTCAGAATTTACAAATATTAAAGTCGGCATTCCTCTAATCTTAAATTTTTCTCTTACCTTTTCAGTGGTTTCCGAAAGTGATTTGGTCATATCAACTTTAAAAGTTTTAAACTCCTTTAGTTTTTCAATTACTCTTGGATCAGAAAATGTACTATGGTCTAATTCCTTACATGGGATACACCAATCCGCATAAAAATCAATAAATACTTTTGAATGAGAACTTAACGCTGCCTCATACTTACTGTTACTGTAGTTTTCCCATTTAGGTTCGTTTAACTCCGATGGAATAAGCGTATAAACGCCAACAAATATCATTATGATAGCAAGCACAATTTTAAATATTCTAAAACCTTTTACATTTCCTGCTTGTTTTTCAAAAATGAGTAAATATAAACCGACAAGGATTAAATAAATTGGAAGAACGTAGCCTGAAAATGATTTTGGTAAAAGAGGAAGCAAAAAGTACAAAGCCATTCCAACTAATAGAAAACCAAAAATATGCTTCACCGCATCCATCCAAAATCCTGAACGAGGAAGATTTTTAATCTTGCCTGAGAATAATGCGAGAAACAAATACGGCATTCCCAAACCAACAGCGAGAAAAAAGAACATCAAAAATCCATAAACCGGATCTCCTTTTACACCTACATAAGTAACCAGCCCAAGAACGAAAGGACCTATACAAGGAGCAGCAACAATCCCCATTGTTAATCCCATGATAAAAGCCCCGAGAATTCCTGTCTTGGCTCCACCGGCTTTTAACACCAACGAGTCCGGCATTTTAAATTCATAAACACCAAACATACTCAGTGATAATACTAATAGAATAACTACAACGAAGATAATTACCACCGGACTTTGGAGAAGTGTTCCAAATATAGCACCGCTTAATGAAGTTACAACTCCTACAACGGAATAGGTTAACGCCATACCGAGCACATAAAATACTCCGAGCATAAATAGTTTACTTGTTCGTCCTTCACTTTGTCCGCCAAAATAGCCGATTGTGATTGGTATAAGCGGATAAACGCATGGTGTCAGGTTAAGCGCTAAACCTCCAAGAAAAACAAAAATCAGACTCAAAAGTAATCCGCTATGTTCAAGCGTGTTGGCAATTGACGAATCATCACTACTTTCAACTACTTTTGCTTGAGTATATGATAAATCCAATTTTGAGAATATGCCTGAATTAATTTCCTGCACAGATGTTTTATTGTCAACAATTTCAATTGTGAATTCAGATTCGGCTGATGAAGGAGGCATACACGACTGATTATTGCAAGCCTGATAATCAAGCATGATTTTTATCGTATAAATACCTAAATCAATATTTGCAGGAACTTTTACGATTCCGCCGAAAATTACTTTTCCTTCATAAACGGCAACCGGTTTATCAGAAAATGAAAAATTAACTTCGTGATGTTCTGGATATACACTTTTAATAAGTATAAATTTTTGTTTTGAAGAGATATTTAAAACCGATGGAATTAAAAATTTATCATTCGGTTTGTTTGAATTTATGTGCCAAGTACTATCAACATTTGCTATAACAGCAATCTTAAATTCACTTCCCTTTTGAATTTTATCAAACGATTTGTAAACCTTTGTTATATGTACAAGATTTTTCTGCATACCAAATTGTCCAAATAATGCAGACGCAGATAAAATTATCATTACAACAAACATCAGTTTATTTAGTTTATTTTTCATAAATAAATCCTTTCTCTTAATTTCTTTTCCATTTTTGAACTATCGGAAATCTTCTTCCGTAACCAAATGCTTTTACACTTACTCTTAAAATTGGTGCCGACTGTTTTCGCTTAAATTCATTACGGTCAACCATAGCCAAAACCGTCTTCACCAAATCTTCTTTACCCAACAAATTTACTATTTCCTTGTATTCCAAATAATCTTCAAGATAGCACCTTAATATTCTATCAAGTAATTCATATGGCGGAAGTGAATCTTCATCTTTTTGATTCGGCTTTAATTCAGCCGATGGAGCTTTAGTAATAATATTAATCGGAATAATTTCTGAATTGCGATTAATATAATTTGCTAATTTATACACTTCTGTTTTGTAAACATCACCAATTACAGAAACAGCTCCGCACATATCACCATAAAGAGTAGCATAACCGACTGCAATTTCAGATTTATTTCCGGTAGTGCACAAAAGATAATTGAACTTGTTTGACGTTGCCATCAAATACAACCCTCTTATTCGTGCCTGCAAATTTTCTTCCGCAATATTTTCCGGTGCATTCCCAAAAACAGGATTTAGAGTTTCCAAAGCTTTGTTAAAAACAGGCGTTACCGGAACAGTATGTGATTTAATATTCAAATTATTAATTAACTTTTCCGAATCGGTTATACTTCCTTCTGATGAATATTGTGAAGGCATCATTATAACTGTAACGTTTTCTTTACCAAAAGCTTGAACTGCAATGTATGTAACTAATGCGGAATCAATACCACCGCTTAGTCCAATCAAAGCTTTTTTGAAGCCGCTTTTTGCTCCATAATCTTTTAAGCCAAGTATTAATCCGTTTATAACTTCCGCTTCAAATAATCCTTCAACATTTTTAACCGGACTACTTTTATCAGTTGTATCAAACATAAAAAAATCTTCTTCGTATGATTTACCAAGTTTAACAAGAGTTCCGGCGGAATTAAAACACATACTTGCGCCATCAAAAATCAAGTCGGTTTGTGCTCCAACACAGCAAACATAGGCTAATGGTAATTGATCGGTTTTTGTCAAAACGGAAAGCATTTCTTTTCTTTCGCTACGTCTGCCGTAAGCATAAGGACTTGCAGAAATATTAAGCAGTAATGTTGCCCCTTTATCCACAAGTGTTTGGACAGGGTCTTTCGAGTAACGCCTATGTTTCCAATAGTCCGAATCGTTCCAAATATCTTCACAAATTGAAATGCCGAGCTGTTCACCTTTGAACTTATGAACAAAAACATCTCGCGCAGATTCAAAATATCTCACTTCATCAAATATATCATAATTTGGAAGAAGAGTTTTATGTTGGATAAACTGAATTTCACCATCGTAACAAAGAAATGCAGAATTGTATAAACCGGTACCTACATTTTCATTTAATTCATCAATACTGCCGAATAATAAACCAACATTTTTAGTTGCAGAAGCAATTTCCTGAGTTGCCAATTTAACAGCAATTCTAAATTCATTTTTTTCTAATAAATCCTGTGGCGGATAACCACACAAAGAAAGTTCCGGAAAAATCACAATGTCAGCATTCTCTTCAATGCCTTGTTTGTAACCCCTTAATATTTTTTGCTTGTTCCCTTCAAGATCACCAATAGTGGGATTTATTTGACAAAGATATATTTTCATTTAACTTTTTTAAATTTATTTAAACAATTAAAATAGCTATCATAATTTTTGTATTCAATCCATTTAATTTTATTTGTGAAACGCAGATTCAACCAGCAAGTCGAGTTAAACTTTCCGTTTTTTGCAAAACGTTCTTTTCTTATCTCTGCATATTGATTTGCTAATTGAGCGGCATAAGAGCCTTTGGGTCGTGAGTTCCTTTTTATATCTCTTTATACAGTTGCTCTATGCAAATTTAATTGCTTTGATATTTCACTTACTTTATGACTGACTTTTAGCAAAACCGATATTTAATATCGTTGCTCTTTACTGATATGGTTATACTTTTTCTTTTTCATACGACAAATATAATCCTTTCCATTTTTCCCCGTAGGGGCAACTCTATGGTCAATCGTGTCAACTCAAGGAATAAGGCAGAAAAAGTTGGAACAAAAAAATTTTTGAATTTTTAAATATTCAAAACTTTAGGAGTGTAATGAAAAAACGGACAGATACTAAAAACTATACGTGAGCAAATAATCAGTAACAAATTTAAGGAATTTTATAGGACGGAGAAAAAATATTTTACAAGAAAAGGAGTATTGGATTTCAAATAACTCATACTTTTTCAGTTGTCAAACGTTGGGAAAACATTAGGGATAGAGCTATATAATTTTCTAGACAATTCAGATTAGTGAAAACTGAGATAGCAGTTTAATTCAAAATAACTATAGACGAAGTCCATAGATGGTAGAACAAGAACTTCGTCAAACTGCGAAGATTCTGTGTTAATATTCAATAAAAAAAGACTCTTTTTTTAATTTTGTACTTCAAAACGGTTTTAAGCTAGTTTCTAAAGAACAGCAGTTGAACTAAGCGTACAGTTTGCGTAAAAATATGACATCTGAGACTCTAGCTTTCTAAAATTCAACGAGTCTGCTTGAGACAAACACAGTTACCGCCTTTGAGCTATTAATAAAACTCCATTAAATTCGTGGTAGTACCAATTAAAGAATAAAGTATTTATAGATTTTGGGAATGAGACTGATTTTATTATTCAGCCTCATTACCTATTTTTTTAATATTTTTCAATTGTAAATATTATTATATATTACTTAATTAAATTCATTTTAATTGAATGAATATAATTACCGGTTGTTAATCTTGCAATATAAATGCCACTCGCTACTGCTCCGCCAAGATTATTTTTACCGTTCCATTTGGCTTGATATGTGCCCGGGTTCATAAAGTCAGAATCAATAAGTGAATTAACAAGTCTTCCGCGAATATCAAATATTTCCAAACGTACTTTTTCACTCTTTGGAATTGAAAATTTAATAGTAGTGGATGGATTAAATGGATTTGGATAAGCATGTTCCAATTGATACTCTTTTGGGATATTATTATTTACAGGCTCTACGGAAGTATAAATACCGCCATGTACAGGATCATCCATATGGCAAGAAGCACACTCCATATGTGTCATTACATTATTACTAACTGCGGAACCGTGGCAAGACAAACAAATAGCATTACCCTCGGGGTCTGTAAAAGTTCCTTCAAAAGTTTGAGCAAAATATGAATTTAGTACTGCAGCAGTTTTGGCAGCGATATCCCCTGCTATTCTTCCACATCGTTCTTTTCTCTCAATATCAGAAACTTTTTTATTTGCAACCATACACCATTGACTAACAGACTGATGACACAGCGGACTACCTGAAATATTTTGAGGTAGTGTACCCGTATAGTTCTGAACATCATACACAGCGTTATTTGCGGCATCAGTTGGCAAGTTTTCGGTTGTGTACCATCCCCATACTTCATTTACCAAGGCTCCTGCTTGTGCTTTTTCAGTAACCAAACTAATCAATGCTGCTGCTCCATTTAATGTTCCACAAGTAGCTCCCCAACCTACTCCACCACCTGCACCGAATAACATCACTTCTATCGGGAAATTTGTCCAAGGTTCGCCCATAGAATCTTTTAAACATTCAACTAAGCCTCCAAAAACACCGGCACAACAAGCCTTACCATTCCAATAAAGAGTGTGTGCTTTTATCCTGGCAACTTCCGGATCAATAGTTGTGTATGGATAGGGCCAATTAAAATCAGTTGTATTTCCAAAAATTTTCCCACCGGCAAGTGTGTTTAAGCCCACTACTCCAACAACTGCACCGGCTGCATATTTAGATGAGTTTGTTAAAAATTCCTTTCGCGAAATACTTTTCTTTTCCATTTTGTAATTCCTTTTGATTATTTGAAATTGAGCTAATTAAGATGTTATTTATTTTTTTGTACTGTAAATTTCGTGGTTCTAATTCAGCCAAATGCGTGAAATACTTCAACGAACTTTTTACATCAAAATAACTCCAAAGTATGCCCATAAATGTATCTCGTTCATATTCTGTTAGTTTACAAAGATTATTTTCAGTTTCATTTAGCATCTGCATACAAGGACAATCATGAATTTTTGTTTCTTGATCCAATAAAATTTCAATATTATTAGAAATTATTTCTGTAAATAGAGTTAAAGCAGGAACTATTTCTTTTAATTTCAAATAACATATCACTAATTTTTTCTTTATTATATTGTTATTCGGTTCAAAAATAAGAGTTCTTTCATATTGATTTGCCGCATCTTTAAATCTTTGTACCAAAAAATATTGATTTGCTAACATCTCACACATAGTTTATAATTAGCAAACAATATGCCAACAAAAACCCTACTAAATAACTTAAAATAGAATGATTTTATTTTACAAAAAGAAAAATTTTCGCAACAATATGTTGCATAGCGATGCTAACATGCTGTAATATTTGTTGTTATGAGGTTTGCAACAAATTGTTGCAATGTAACATGCGTTACAAGGAGTGAACAAAGGCAATAATTATCCGATACCAAGCGTTTTCATTTTTCGCCAAAGTGTAGTTCTATCAATTCCAAGCTTTTTTGCAACTTTTGTTTTATTCCACCGGAATTCATTCAATAGCTCTACTATTTCATTGTTACCAATTTTATCTGATAGCCTAATGTTTTGTTCATCGCTGCATTTCATTTTAATTCTTAGTGGTTGAGGAAGACGGCAGGCGCAAATCTCTTCGTTGTTCTTTGTTCTAATTACAGCATATTCGATTATATTTTCCAGCTCTCTCACGTTCCCCGGATATCTCCACTTGTGCAGTAATTCCAAACTTTTATCATCAATTCCTGTAATATTTCTATTGTAGTATAGAGAATATTTTTTAATAAAATTATTAATCATTATACTAATGTCTTCTTCCCTGCTTTTTAGAGGTGGTAATTCGATGTGCACAACATTAAGTCTATAAAATAAATCCTCTCTGAATATCCCATCAGAAATAGCTGTTATGAGGTCTCTATTAGTTGCTGCAATTATCCTTACATTTGATTTTCGTTGTTTAGAATCACCAAGTCTTTCAAATGTTCCTTCTTGTAAAAATCGTAAAAATTGTGGTTGAGCTTCAAGTGGCAGATCACCTATTTCATCAAGAAAGATTGTTCCGCCATCCGCCAATTCAAATCTGCCTATTCTATCTTCCCTAGCATCGGTAAAAGCTCCTTTCACATGTCCAAATAATTCACTGGAAATCAGATTTGACGGTATTGCTGAACAATTAATTTTTATATACGTTTTGTCTTTTCTTAAACTTGTTTTTTGAATTGCATTAGCTATCAGTTCCTTTCCGGTTCCGGTTGCACCCGAGATTAATACAGCAACATTTGTATCCGAAATTTCTTCAACCAATTCGAATATTTTTCTCATTGTTTTACTTTTACCAATAATGCCGTAGTAAGTATTTTTGCTTTTCAGCACATTTTCAAATTTCTTTAATCTTGATATATCTCTGAAAGAGATTACGCCACCAGTTGGCTTACCTTGTTCATCTCTTAATACTGCAGCATTCAACTTTATTGGTATATTATTATCCTCATTACATTTTAGTACTGTTTCTCTGTCATAAATATTATTGCCGGTTTTGATAACACTTACAATTGGGCAATTAGTCTCACAAAATTCTGATTCAAAAAAGTGCTTACAGTAAGTTCCAATCGCTTCATCTTTCTTAAATCCGGTAATTCTTTTAGCTGCCTCATTAATAAAAGTGATTTTAAACTTTTTATCAATAGTTACAACCGCTTCTGCAATGGAATCAAGTATTGTATTAGTATTTTTATTTTCTAAATCCATAATCTTAATAATTAAATATTAAATAAAATCCTCCGAGAATTACAAGAATTCCGGAAATACGTTTAATCAAAAGAATAGTTTTTGAATCTTCCGACCAATTCAGATACTTCTGTACTTTTCCGGTTAATGTTCCTGCAACAACAATAACTGAACAATGGCCCAATCCAAAGGCTAAAAGAAATAGCATCGCAAGCAAATAATTTGTTTGAGCCGTTTGAAAAACTATTCCCAATACCGGAGCCATATAAGCAAAAGTGCATGGGCCCAAAGCAATTCCAAATAACAAACCTAATATAAATGCGGCAAAAATGCCTTTCGATTTTGTTGGTCTCAAACCAAATGAATTCCAATCAATTTTAATTACATCCAATAGATAAAGACCGACAATGAAAAATATTACTGCAACAAAATAGTTTCCATATAGTCCAACATCGCCCATCAATCTACCGAGTGAAGCTGTAACAATTCCAATTGCAGCAATAGTTAGCAAAATACCGATTGAGAAAACAAGTGAAATGTTAAATGTTCTTTTTACTGACACTTTGCCTTGCGAGGTTATATATCCTACAATTAAAGGCACGCTGGTTAGATGACATGGAGAAAGAAGTATGGAAAAAATTCCCCAAGCAAACGATGCCAAAACCGCAAGCCATATTGTTCCAGTCATTGCGTTGTAAAGAGTAGTGAACAAGGATTCGATCATTCAAATTTATAATTTAATTTCTAAATATTAGATTCCCACTTAGTCCGCTGTGGCGGAATGCGGGAATGA
>CAZXDS010000005.1:35057-36178 GCA_964639525.1 uncultured Melioribacteraceae bacterium
GGTATCCATTAGTTTATTGCTGTTAAGCCTTTGCTTGTTAAAATTTTATTAATCGCGGTTTCAGGGAAAAATCCTTCATGCCTGAAAAACTCATTTCCATTTTCATCAAGAAATACTTGAGTTGGAATTAATTTTATCTTATACTCCATTGCATAATGTTTCTCTTCCGGTTTCCATACATCATAAAATACAACATTTATTTGATCGCCATATTTTTTCTCGACTGCTTTCATAACCGGCTGCATCTGCTTACATGGAATACAATTAACAGAGCCCAATTCAACAAAGGTTACTTTAGCATTTGAAGAAATATCGTTCTTCTTGTTTTCAATATTTTCATGTGTATTACAACTTGTAATAAACAGCAATGAAATAGTTACTAAGACAATTAAATATTCTTTTTTGTTAATCATTTTATTCTCCATTCAGCCATTTAAGTAGTTGAGGTTCTTTGGGAATAATTCCAAAACTCTTTACTTCACCATCAATAACTAACCCCGGAGTCATCATAATTCCGGCGTCGAGCATTTCGTTCAAATCATCAACATACTGAACATCAACATCAAGATTATGTTGTTCAACAATTTCTCTTACTTTTCTATCAAGGTTTTTACATTTGGTACATCCAGTACCTAAGATTTTTGCAATCATAATTTTCCTCTATTTCTTTACTATGAGAGAGCGGAAGCAAGCTAATTCTAAAATTGGTTTTACTATTCCGCCCTCTCATCAAATTACAATGAATTAATATCCTGAGCAAGGGATACAAACGTTTTGCCCGTTTTTTTGCCTTAAATATCTTTCAAAAACATATTCGCCGCACACATCACATTTTGCTTTATTGAATGCTCCTTTTACGGGTGTCCATTTAAAATCGGGCAACATTTCAATTTTGAACAATTCTTCGTTAGTTGCGTTTAAAACTTTATCAATAATTTCACCGGATACTTCCGCCGGAATATCCGACGGTTCAACTCCTTTTTTTCTATAAACAAAAAATTCAAATCCACTAAGACTATCGGCAAATTCGTTTATCAAAGCAATGCGGACTCCTCCCTTGCCCGCGTAATAAAATGTAGCGGCAACTTTACCGTAAAACATTTTTTCAATCATTCCTTTAC
>CAZXDS010000006.1:0-35945 GCA_964639525.1 uncultured Melioribacteraceae bacterium
GTTGAATCAACTATTCTCAAATTCTTTACAGCCGGTTGTCTCGGACTGCTGTCCGGTAAAAATTTAGAATATCGCTTGTGAAGTTCATAATAGATATCTCCAAATACTTTGCTTTTTCTTCGCTTACTCACAGAGTTCTGCGAATTAGCATCTGATAATGTACTGCGTTTTGGGAAGTCTGTTAATCCCAAATGGTTGATTTTCCCCTCACAAGCTAACATTATGCTTGCTATTTCTCGTAATGAGCTACAACCGCTTAATACGGTATATATCATTGTTACTAAATGCTGATACGTGGTAATAAAAAATTCCGGCATTTGCCGGATGACAGAACGTTTATTTTGCAGAAACTCTATTATATTAAATAGTATATTTAATGCTAATTTAAAATGAGGTTTAGTCTGTTAGTTTTTGTATTAAAACCCAATCATTTTATAAATGCAATAAAAGGAAAGGAACGAAGATGAAACATTATAAAAAATATTTAGTAAATTAACCACACAAACTTGTTAAAGAAAAGCTTATGTATTTTAATTCTACTTTCATAAATAGAAAACAGATGAGCACTCGTCATTTACAAATTTTAATAATATTTCTTTTGGGATTTAACATACTTTATTCACAAAATAAATCTTACCTGACTAATAATTTACAATTGGATGAAGGGCTTTCTTCTGCATCTGTTACTTCAACTGCAGAGGATAAATTGGGTTTTGTCTGGATAGGGACATTGAATGGCTTGAATAGATTTGATGGTTATAATTTCGAAATATTCAGAAGTATGCCGGATAGTAGTAATGGTTTGAAAGATAATATAATTACAGCCCTTCATACAGATAAAAATTTTGAGCTTTGGATCGGAACCTCCGGAGGTTTGTACCGATATGATTATTCCAAAGATAAATTTGTTTATTATGATTTAGAAAAATTATTAAACAAAAAATTGAAAACTTCACATATTTTATCAATTAATAGTATTTCTGTGAGCGGAGAACCACTTATTGTTGTGTCAATGCTTGAGGTTGGTTTGTTGTTGCTTAATCCCCAAAATAATTCAACGATGCTTTATGAAGCGACTCCATCAGTCCCAAGTGGATTGAGTGACGGCAAAATTATTGGCATTGCAGTTAAAAATGAAAAAATATTTTTAGCTACAAGAAACAAGGGAATTATTTTATTTGATTACAAATTAAAAACCTTTGAGAACATTAGCATAAATTCAAACATTTCAGAAAGACATTTCATTTCAGTGCTTTCATTAAAAAGTGATACAAATGAAATATTATGCGGCAGTGGTAACTCGGGGCTTTATAAATATTTAATTGATAAAAATCACTTTGAAAAAGTTGTAATAAATAATTTTGATAATAAGTCTAGAATAGTCGCTTTGTCTGAAGTTGGAGATAAAATTTGGTTGAGTGTGATTGGGACGGGAATTTTTATTTTGAATAATGATTTCGAAATTGAAAAAATTATTAATAGCAGTGGAGTGCAAAGTATAATTTCATCAGATATTATCACTTCAATATTTGAGGATAGTTATGGTAATGTTTGGGTCGGAAATTCTGAAGCCGGAATTAATCTGATTAGCATTGACAAGTCCCAAATATCTACATTGCTCAGTGGCAATGAAATAAAGGAAGGTTCCGTTTATAGTTTGGCTGTAGATGTAAAGAATGATTTGTGGGTTGGAACAGCAAAAACACTAGAGGTTTTTCACGGAGACAAAAAGAAATCAGAAGTTGTTTCGCTTGGAGGAAAAAAGTCGCATATAATTACAGAGATATTTTACAGTCCTTTATTTGAAGATAAGATTTTTGCTGCGACATTTAATGATGGAGTTTATCAGATAAATCTTAAGGATAAAACAAGCAAGAAAATATTTAATAAAACTCGTGATGGTAAAAAAGTTGTGGTTCATAAAATAGTTGAGGGCAAGGACAAAACATTGTGGTTTGGAACTAATGGATCAGGGATTATCAATTATAATTTAGAAACCGGAAAATTTATCCAATACACAAATGACATTTTTGATTCTACTTCAATTCCTTCCAATTTGATTGTTGAAATGGCGGTGCAAGGTGATTCAGTTTGGGTAGGAACTTATGATGGTAAATTAAGTGTTTTTGATAAAACGCAAAACAAATTTTCTATATTAAAAACTCATGATTTAGGGATTGTGCTTGCAATCCATTTTTCTGAGATAGATAAAGATGTAGTTTGGTTTGGAACGGGTGGAAATGGATTGTTCAAATATGATAAAAATACCGGAGAAGCAATAAATTTTACGATTGAAAATGGATTGTTAAATAATAGTGTAGTATCAATTTTAGAGGATGCAAACCACAATCTGGTAATGGCAACAAATGCGGGAATATCAAAATTTAATCTGCACGACAATTCGTTTATAAACATAACTAAAGATGATGGTCTCCAATCAAATGAATTTAATCTTGGAGTTTATGCAAAAAACAGCGAAGGCCAAATGTTTTTTGGAGGCGCAAATGGATTAAGCTATTTTAATCCTGAAAATATTTTAGTTGATTCAACTGAAGCAATTCCAATAATCACTGACCTTTATCTTTTCAATAAAAAAGTTGCGGTTTCTGACAGTTCTGTTTTATCATCTTCGCTAATCACAAATCCCAATATTAATTTAAGTTATTCAGATTATATCTTTGCATTTGAATTTACTTCCCTTGGATATAATCAAAATAAAAAAATTAAATATTTGTATAATTTGGAAGGCTTTAATACCAAATGGATACACACATCTGCAAATCAGAGAATTGTAACGTTTACAAATATTCCTAACGGGGAATATATTTTTAAAGTAAAGACCATCAATCATGACGGAGTTTTAGGTGCCACAATTGCAAGTGTAAATCTTCGGATATTTCCGCCATGGTGGAAAACTTGGTGGGCTTACATTGTTTATCTATTTAGTTTTGTTGCCATTCTGTTTGCCTTTATTAAATGGAGAACATACGAGGCAATCTCTAGGCAGAAAGAATTGGAAGAAATTGTTTCCGAAAGAACCAAAGAATTAAAAAGTTTAAATGAAAATAAGGACAGGTTTTTCTCAATAGTTGCTCATGAAATTACAACTCCAATTGTTGCAGTGTTAAAATTTTCTAAAATTCTTAAATCTCAATTTAGTTTACTAACAGAAAATGAAAAGGAAGAATCAATTTCAGAAATTCACGATTCGCTTGACACAAGCTATAGATATATAACTAACTTACTTGATTGGTCAAGATTGCAGAGGGGACGATTTAATTTTAATCCTCAAAATATAAATTTGAATAAAATTGTAGAAGAATGTTTTGTAATTTTGAAAACACAATCGGAAATTAAAGAAATTAATTTAATCCAAAATGTGAATAATTCTACTTCAATATTTGCAGACTATAAAATGATATCTATCATATTTGCTAATTTAATTTCAAATGCCGTAAAGTTTACAAAACGAGGCGGAACCGTAAAAGTTTCGTCAACCTTCTCAGAAAAAGGGGTTACAATTATTTTTGCGGATAATGGCGTTGGAATTGGAAAAGAAGATTTGTTAAATATTTTTGAGCTTAATAAACAAAATAAAAGTTGTGGCACTGAAAACGAAAGAGGGACAGGTTTAGGTCTAATTTTATGTAAAGATTTGTTACTGAAAAATAATGGTGATATTTTAATAAATAGCGTTTTGGGAGAGGGAACAAAGGTAACGGTAAATCTTCCAAAAGGAATAGGTGGAGAGTGAATTCCAAAATAAAAACATTAATCGCAGATGACCATCCTCTCTTTTTGAAAGGCTTAAAATATACACTAAGAATTGATGAAAGCATTGAAATTGTTGGCGAAGCAAGAGATGGGGAAGCGGCAATTGAACTTATTGAAAGGACTAATCCGGATATTGCAGTTATTGATTATGATATGCCCAAATGCAACGGACTTTGCGTTGCGGAGTATGTTAAAAACAAGAATCTTAATGTGAAGATAATTGTTTTAACTATGCATGGCGAATACAATGTTTTTTCGAAAGCTATAAAACTAAACGTAAAGGGTTATATTCTTAAGGACAGAGTGGAGAATGAAATTCTAGAAGCTGTACATGAAGTTTATAACGAAGGCATTTATATCACCCCGGTTTTATCAGGCTATTTGATACAAAATTGCGAAATCAGTGAATTAGATAATTTAACTCCAACCGAAATGAAAGTACTAAAACTGGTTGCAGAGAATAAAACAACAAAAGAAATTGGAGCCGAAATGTTTATTAGCCCTCGGACAGTTGATAGGCATCGTTCCAATATTTGTGGCAAGTTAAATATATCGGGCAACAATGCGCTAATAAAATATGTGCTTGAAAGAAGAAAAGAAATAATAAATTATAAATGAGCTTCAAAACCAACACGAATCATTCGTGGTGCAGTGTATTTAACGGGATTCAAATAATTTGGATTTTCAACGGAAGGATTTCCATTCGCATCATTTGAATAATAATGTTGTTGGTCAATACGGACTGCTTTGTTTTCATTCAATGCATTAAATATATCCACAATTAAAAAAACATCCTTTTCTGTTTTAATATATGGTCCCATATTCAATTTTATTCGCAAATCTAAAATTTTTAAATCCGGCGTATTTCCAACAGAGCCACGCTTAGAAAGGAAAATTGGGAATTGGTTGAAATAAGGATCAAGCCCGTATTCACTAATTGGCGAACCACTTTGCATTTTAAAGTTTGCACCAACAGAAACTCCAAAATTAAATGTATATGAACATGAAATTTTAAATACATGTGTGATATTGTTTGGCAGAAGTCCTTCTGCATTATTCAATTGAAAATCGAGATCGGGAATAAAATTCATGTTTGGTAAAAAATCTCCGTCATCTTGATTATACAACCCTGTGTAATTTCCATCATTTTTTGACAGAACATACGATGTTAGAAAACTCAACTTTGAATTTGATAAGCGAGAAAGAGTGAATTCCAATGCCTGATACTTTCTAATAAATTTAGGGATAAACGAAGTTTCGCCTCTTCCAGGATTCCCAATTATATATTGTCCGGTTTCGGGGTTTATAAAATCATCAATTACTTCGTCAATATTTCTATAGATTCCTGTAATCCCAAACTTGAAACCATCCAAGAAATTATGTTCAAACCCAAGAGTATATTCCTCATAATACTGACCTCGCAAATCATTTACTGCTTTTTGGGGATTGGCGGAATAATTATTTGTTTCACCAATAACAGAACTAAGTAGCGGATTACTTGGATATTGAGTAACATAATTAGTCCGCTTTAAGTAATTCAAAGCTACAAATCTTGTTGGAATTTGCTCATAAAAATGACCATACGAAAAGAAAACTCTGGACAATTTATTATCAAAGGGCTCTAATACAATTCCGGCACGTGGCTGTATTTCATTATTAATTTTTTGCACCGAATTTCCATTAGAATCATAAAAAGTTTGACCATCCAAACGGAGACCAAAATTTAATGTTAAATAGCTGCTGACATCCCAACGGTCTTGAACAAATGCTGTTAGAATTCTATTTTCTGCTTTGCCGGAATAATTAATATATTGAGAAAACCAAGTAGAAACATTAGTTCTATAAAGCCAACTTAACTCAGAAATATTTTTAATTGCAATGTTATAGATATTGCTTTCAAATTCTATTCCTGTTTTGAATGTATGTGATTTTAGAAAAAATGTTCCATTGATTCGAAAAGAAGAACGGCTGTAATTGTCGTTCTGCGTAACTTGCCGTCCACCTTGAACAGTTCCTTCAACAAGATCCATATACAATCCGTCCCATCCTTTTTCTGTAGATGGATCCATTGTTTCTCTTTGCGATAAATGTGAAACACTCGATTCTAATAAAATATTTTGATTTATAACATGTTTTGCCGATAATGAATAATTTACTCCGCCACTCAATCTTTTTTGTAAAATAGGATCCGGATTCAAAAGAGTAAAATCACCTATATCATCAACCATTACTTGCTCTTCACTACTTGGATCTCCAATTGCACTTAATACAAGATTTGTATTTTTAGCAATTTGCCAAGTTAATTTTCCGGCAAATAGGTGAGAGGTTTTTGTTGCTTGGAACAGACCCAAATTGGCTAAACGAATTGAAGAATTTTCAAAATTTGGATTGTAAGCAGCATAAAACCAAAGTTTTTCCTTTAATATTGGTCCGCTTATAGAAGCACCGTAATCATATTTTACATAATTCTCCACTTTAGCTGAGGTTAATCCGGTTTTAGTTTTCCCTCCAAGTGCGCTATTTGTGAAAAAACCAAATGCTTGTGCCTTAAAATCACTTCCACCGGAAGGAGTTATTACATTAACAATTCCACCAAGTGAACGCCCATATTCTGCTTGATAGCCGCCTGTTTTAATTTCTATTTCTTGAATGAAATTATACGGTAAATTTGTACTAGTGGCAGCATCGGCTGGATCAGTAACATTTATTCCATCAATATAAAAAATATTTCCCAAACCGGTACTTCCAGAAATATTGATCCCATCTCCGCTATAACTCTCATTTACTCTTGGCATAATAGCAGATATTGATTTATAATTTCTTTCAATTGGAAGAGTATTGAAAGTAGAATTTATTATGTGTCCACCACTTTCTGTTGATGATGAAATAAATGAATTTTTGTTTTCGAGAACAACAACTTCGGGAAGATTATAAACTTTTGTTCGTAATATAATATTTCCAACCGAAAAGCTTTGACCAATAAAAACATGAAAGGTTTCTGATTTATAACTGCGGTATGAAATATCCTTAATAGAAAGATTGTAATCACCAGCTGGAATTCCAAGTAACCTGAAGATGCCAAGTGAGTCGGAGCTAGAGACTAGAGTTGTTGAAATATTATTTCCAAAAATATTTACTGAAACATTATGTGCAGGGGTTCCGTTCTGATTTAAAATTGTTCCTTCAATATTTCCAAAAATGCTTTGCCCAAAACTATAATTAAATGCAATCACTAATAGCAACAGGCAATACTTAAATAATGTGAAGTTTTTTTTTATCAATTTTAATCTCAACGATTAACCACGACAAATCTGTTAATGTAAAATTAGGAAAAAAATACAATAATATCCTAATAAATGGGTATTAGTACCCATATAAATGGGTATAGTTACTTATTGTAAAATCTTTGATATCAATACATTTTAATGTTAGAATAAAAAATATTTTGGCAAAACTATGAAAGTTAATTTATCAAACAGAGAAATTGAAGTATTAAAATTGGTTGCTGATGAAAAAACATCTCTACAAATATCCGAAGAGTTAGAATTGAGCAAACGAACAATTGATAGACACAGATATAACATATGCAAAAAAATAGGCGTAAGTGGTAATAACTCACTTATACAATACTCTCTAAAAAATAGAGAGGCAATTTTTAAACTGAGATTAAATAAGTAATTGCTTTTGAAAATTGATTTAAACCAATGAACTACTTGATTTACATTAAACTTAATAATTAGAATATAATTCAACCTAACAAAAAATAGGAGTAAAAATGATTTACAGAAAATTGATTAAAAACAGTACAACAATTATTTTAATTGTCGTTTCACTCTTATTTTATTCTTGCGAGAATTCTACATCTCCGGCTGAAACAGTTCAAAATAATGAAATAGAAACACAAATTAAGGCTGTACTAGATTCAGTAATTGAAAACACACATGTGCCAGGATTGGTTGCCGGCATATGGGCACCAAATGAAGGAATCGACTTGGTTTATACTGCGGGTGTTTCTGATCTTGAAACAAATGCTCCAATGGATGCAGAGATGATCTTTAGGATAGCGAGCAACACAAAAACTTTTGCAATTACAGTTCTACTACAATTGGTTGATGAAGGGGTTCTATCCTTAGATGATAAATTATCTAAATATCGACCTGATTTGCCACGTGCAGATGAGGTTACAATAGAAATGCTTACTAATATGAGAAGCGGTATTTATAATTATGTAGAATCCGAAAATTTCTGGGCACGTGTAATATCCGACCCTACTCACTTCTGGACTATAGAAGAGATTATTAATTTTTCTCTTAATGATGCTACCGACTTTTACTATTTTTCTCCTGGTACGGGGTTTCATTATAGTAATACTAATACAATAATTATACAAGCCATAGTTGAAAATTTAACAGGTCTATCATTAGAATCACTCATTAATTCAAGAATAATTAATCCACTTAACTTAACAAATACTACTTATTTAGTTGGTGGAACTAAAATACCAGGCTATCATTCTAAGGCATATGATATTGGAGATTTTGAAGATAATCCTGATGATATATCTGAAGCTATTGACTTTTCATTTGCAAAAGCTGCCGGCTCAATGGTCTCAAATATATTTGATATTAAAACATACGTAGAAGCACTCACCGGTAATTATTTTCTTTCTACATCATTGCAAGAAAAGCGACTTACATGCAATAGTATTGAAGGAAGTTCATCTAAATATGGTATTGGGCTATTTAATATAAATGGGTTTTATGGACATAATGGAGAAGCACCCGGGTATACATCTCTGATGGTACATTCGTTAGAAAAAAGTTGCACAATTGTAATTTGGTACAATTGTTCTTTGAATGGATCCGATCCAACTTATTTATTACCAAAACTTTCCAAACTAATTTATCACGATTTATAAATAAAATGATAGGAATATAAAATGAAAAGAAAAGATTTTATTAAAAATAGTGTATTAGTTACGGCCGGATTATCATTGTACCCGGGTTGTAAAGATTCAAATCCAATTGCACCAATCGAAATAATTTCGGAAACTCCACCATTTCCATATCTCGAAGTCTCCGGTACCCATTATGAAGTTGGGGAAAAAATTGGTGAGCATTTTAAGGGAATTATTGTAGAGATTTATAAAAGGATGGATAAAACAATACAATCATTACTTGGTTTAGCTAATTCAGAACCTGATAAATATTATAATCCATTTTATAATGCCGCTCTGGAACGTTTTCCAGAGTATATTGATGAATTAAAGGGAATGGCTGATAGCAGCGGAATTCCTTTCAAAACAATCTTCTGCTACAATATGATAATTGAAATTACAACGAAACATTCTTTGGATGGAGGAGGTCAAGTGCCATTTGATATTCCACACTTTGGTTGCTCTGATATATCCTATTCAAGTAATAATAAAACAATCATGGCACACAATGAAGATTTTGGGCAAGTAGTTGCTGACCTGATGTATGTTGTAAAAGCTTCAATACCAGGCAAACCTACATTTGTTGGTTTGAGCTATCCCGGAATGATATTAGGAATATGCCCGTGGATGAATGATGCAGGATTAGTCGCAACCGGAAATTTTATTACATCGCTACAAGTAAATGATACTATACCCTGGGTATTTCTTGCACGCTCTGTTATGGAACAGAAAACCGTTGCCAATGCAGTAAATGCGTTGAAAGTTCCTTCTGCTTTTGCAGAACACTATCAAATAGGTTCATTTACGGAAAACAAAATTACATCCGTAGAGTTCACAGCAAATAATTCTGAATCTAAAAACTTAAGTGAATTTTATGTTCACACAAATCATTTAATACTTCCTACAATGAAGGACTTGCCACAAAACCCTGACAAAACATCACAGATTCGGTTTGATATTTTGTCAGCTTTTGCAATAGAATACAAAAACAAGATAAATGAAGTTACTCCTGATAAAATGGTTGAGTGGCTTAGTGATCATTCCGGTTATCCGGATTATGTTTGCGTGCATAAAGGAGGAACAACTATTTCAAGTAGTGTTTTTGATTTTCAAAAAAAAACATGGCGTTTGTATAAAGGAAATCCATGTCTCGGGTACTATAAAACAATTCGTTTATAAAAAATCAGTTTAATTGATAAATGAAAAATGGAGAAACTAATATGAAAAAGATACTTATTATATTAATTACAATAGCTTTTATTCTATCAGCTTGCAAAGAAAACATAATTGAAACTATTCCAGACAATCTGCAAGGTGAATTACAAACTATGTTAGAAGATGAATATGCGTCTTACACAAAAGATAATCCGGATTTTGTTGGAGGTTTTGCTCTGCAAATCAAATCAAAAAGAGGAAATTATTTTGTTTCAAAAGGTATGGGCAAAAACATAACAAATCAAATACACTTTAGAGCAGCAAGCAATACAAAAACTTTTACTTCAGCCGGAATACTTTTGTTATACCAAAGAGGATTGTTGAATATAAATAGCTTTATTACTGATACAATACCGGGTACGACAGAGCTTTTTATACCCGATTTGCCGGAATTTAACATTCCTTATAAAAACGAAATTACTATTTGGCAACTACTTTCACATCGAGCCGGTGTATTTGATGTAACAAATACGTCAATTCCAAACACTGTTTTAGCTAATGTTCCTTATAAAGGGAAATTGTATTTGGAATATATAATGGCTACTGATCCAAATCATACATTCACTTTTGATGAATTGTTAGGAGTGGTTGCAATATGTGAACTGTCATATTTTCCACCTGGAACTGATTACCATTATTCTAATCAGGGTTATTCATTGCTGGGTAAAATTATTGAGCGAGTTTCAGGGAAAACTTATAAACAATTTATGATGGATGAATTTGTAAATCCACTTGGCTTAACCGGAACTACTTTCCCTGATAAAGGGGATGACCAAATAATACCCAATCCATTTGTTAATGGTTATATTCAAGCAGAACAATTAGGAATTCTTGATGTTACAGAATCAAACATGTCAGGCAATGTAGCAGAGGGAAATCTTTTAACTACAGCCGATGATTTAAGTAAATTTATACGAATGCTACTTAAAGGTGATGGAGGCTTAAACCTTAACACCATAAACAATACAATGATGGATTGCAGAGCTACGGGAGATGTAGGAGCTGGTGGATATGGTGCGGGACTTATGCATTGGAACAATATGGGATATGGACATAACGGTGCTCACGAGGGATTTTTGTCATATATGGTTGGTGATCCGGAAAACGATTTGGCAATTGTACTCTTTACAAATAGTTGGAATTTCAATAATGGATATGCGTCTTTTGGCACTGAGTTACATTTGTTAGAACAAATGTGTCGTCAAGTTAAATCAATTGTTGTAAATGAATAAGAACAGAATAAGATATCACTAATATAGAGTAAAATTAAATGTGAAAATAAAATAATTTCATATCAATTATAGTTCGTATAACAATGCTAATTGCTATCACTGTATTGGTTCAGCGTGAAAAGGGAAAAGATAAAAATATTTAGGGATTGCTGAAAAGCTCAAAGCATAAATGAGATACTTAAGCTGTAGCTAACCCGATATTAAATTTAAATTTGTAAATAAAAGCTGTAAACGTTTCTGATATAAAATATTTGACCTTTTCCCGATAGTTGAAAAAGGACAAAGAAAAAATAGTCGGTAATTTTTGATAGTTTATTAAATTCATTATGAAAAAGATTGCAGCAATCCAACTCTCAGAAGTGTCTTGTCTTCTTGCTCTTATTTTACTTAATCCGTAAGCGTTTTTTCCTTGCCCGAACTTACCTTTTCGCAGAATGCTGTGCACTATATGATTTCTCTGATTGTTCTCTTTCCGCTTCTTTGCCTTTTCGTAATATGATTGGTCAACTATCGTTGCATCTATCTTCAGTTTCCCTTAATTCGTTTTCTCTTAATCATCGTTTCCTTTTGATTTGTTCTCCGGTTTCTGATTCGACTGCTTTTGTACCGTAACATCTAACTTTTCCCTTTTTATAAAGTGCACATCTTTTTACATCAATATATTAATTTTCTTGCACTTTATCAGGTTTATTTTCGCTCTAACTCTTCATTTATAAGGGTTACTTGTTTTTCAGCAAACCCTAATTAGCGTATATCTTCTTATTGTACCGTGCTTCTACATAGTTTGTCCATGTGATCTATTATTATGGTGTTATAAGTTAGAATAGAATTGGGTTATTTTCAAAGACAATTACATTCAGTTTATTTTTTAAAAATTTAAATAGTACTTATTTGGCAGAAGGTCTATTGTTGCAGAAAAACAAGACAATAATTTAAAATAAAAATCCCTCGTTGATAATTAATCTTCGAGGGATTTTATCATTTGCTCTTAAAAGAGAAACAGTAAATTATTGTTTCTGAGGTTTATAATCCTTTCGCATCCATTCTGCCAATTCTGTTATCTCTGTTAAATCTCTTTGCATTTCGCTCCAGCCATACCAAAGGGCATAGTCAGGACTTGCATGAAATGTACCTTGGAATGTTCGCATTCTATGCTCCAAAAACATAACAAAAAGTTTTTGTTCAATTGAAGTAGGCGCATCATGGAAAGTTAATAACATAGGATAAGCATAAGGATAATTTTTAGGTTTAGGAATAATGTTATCTTTATAAAGTCTGGAAATTATTCTAATTGCTTTTGCCATTAAACTATCGGCTGCTTTAATCATCATATCGCCCTTTTCCAATTCTCCTTTGGCGAAACTTTTTGAATGACAATTTTGACAAGTATTTATCATTTTGTCCCTTTCTTTTTGCCAGTCATCTTGTGTTAATCTAGCAATATCAGCAGCTTTAACAACATCAAGTAATTTTGTCGGTTTCCCCTGTGGGTCCAAAACCCCTAAAGCTTGTAATATAGTTACCTGATCAGCAGCCCATTGTTTATCTTTAGGTAAAGGAAGACGAACAGCTAAAAATCCCCAAGCAGTACGAACATTATGATTACCATTCTGCATATGACAAGTTTGGCATGTAGGTGCAGCTGTACCTTCAGGTAGTATGCCTAATTGTTTCAATGAATTACGAACTCCATGCTTTGAACTGGAATACATCTCCCACTGAGGATGATCAAAACCCATATGACAGGTTTGACAAGCTTGCGGTTGTTTTGCTTCTTTAACGGAAAATGTGTGGCGTGTGTGGCAAGCATCGCAGGAAGCATGTCCATAGTTAGAACCTTCACTTTTTAATCGTTGGAGTTCTTTTTTTGATTTGATGCCAATTTTGTGGCAAGCGCCGCATCCTTTTTCTCCATCTACCAAAGGAGAAGGCTGCATGTGAATAGTCGGCATTGCCATTAACGTTCCCCAGCCTTGTGAATGCTTTCCGGCAAGGAATTGTTTTACTTGAGTTTCATGACAGTCATTACAAGTTTCATAAGTTGGTAATTCCGCTTTGGCAAAATCTGTCATTGTAGTATGTTCATCACCATGACAAGTGGAACAATCCACATCATTTTTTGAGTGTTTACTAATTTGCCAATCTTTTACGATGTTAGGTGTAACCTTGCTGTGGCAACTAACACAGTTTTGTGCATACACAGCAGATACCATAAAAAACATAGAGACAATTAAAGTGAATATTTTTAATCTCATACATCCTCCCTTTTAATGATTTGAAAAGTTTATAATCAGAAAAAATAATCCGCTTTTAAAAATAATAATTATTTCTGTTCTGAACAAATTATTACTAAACACAATCACTCAAAGGGAGAATATGCTCAGCAATTCAGCGTCAAAATTAAAACCAATAGTAACAGTTACTTACAACATTGAATGAAAATATTTTTCCGGTTAATTTTTTCAGAATGAAAATTGTAAAACCGACTTTCCAGTCGGTTTATTTTTTATTTTTTTTAATAAGAAACTTTTCTGCTGTTTTTCAAAGCTTTTTCTACATTTAACAATGAACAAACCGGAAGGTTTGTTCTACAATAAAAATTTAATATTGAAAGTTGCATTATTTGCCCCCGAATCGCTGCTAATCGCAATCACTCAAAGGGAGAATATGCTATTATTTGTTTCTAATCATCATCGTTTTTCTTTTCTTTTATAATTTTGACTTTTATTTTTTTGCTTTTCAATTTTGTACAATCGTTATCGCTTTTATCCGTATCACACTCTCTAATAATTATTATATTGCCGGCATCTCCGTCCGTGTCAAACTCAAAAGCGTTATCGTTATTTTCCTCAAGATATTTTTCAGCATCTTCGCCCTCATAAACTTTTACATCTTCTTCTCCATTTTTTGTTGTTGTAACGGTTACTTTTAGTTTTCCGTCCTTTTTTTCAACCTCCACATTTTTATTAATCCCATCAGAATCATCATCCGATTGAATCCACAATTTATGTCCTTTTTTATTGTTCTTCTTGTTGAAAAAGAAGGTGTTCCCATGTTTCCCTTTTCCCATCATTTGAATATTAAAATTCTTCCCGTTGTGTTTTTTTAAGAATTCGTCAGCCTCTTTCCCTTTATAAGTTTTAACGTATTCTTTCCCGTCTTTGGTAGTTGTTACGGTAACTTCTTTTTCACCGTTTTCAACTTCAACATTAATTTTCATTTTTGTTGATGCATTCAAAGAATCATCATCAGATTCAGTAACCCAAACCAAATCTTTTCCCAAATGATGCTCGCCGTCTTCATCGTAATCTACTTTTATTACATAAACATTTTCACCGTCAGAGTCATCATCCCCAATAAATTCAACTTTCATTTCCCTTTTTGATTCTCGTTTGATTCTTTTGAGCATTTCTTTAGCAGCCTGACCTTCAAAAGTTGTCTCTCCATCTTCAGTAGTGATAACTATTTTTTGAACATCTCCTTTAACCTGTTTCAATTTAGATTTCCATGAATTATCCTTCTTATTTTGTGCTGACAAGTTTATTGCCGCAAACAAAAATGATAGTGAAGCCAAAATGGCAAAATATTTTCTAACTGAATTCATATAAACTCCGATTTGTTAATTGTTAAAATTATCATTCAAAATATACCTGGAACCATTATTTAATAATGTTAATGAATAGTTAATAATTGTTAAAAAAAGTTAAAATTAGGATTTAGTTAAAATGTTACCATAAATTTGCAATATGAAAAAAGACAGAATCAAACTGGTTGTCGGATTAATGACTATAGCTGTAGTTGGGCTTATTGCTATTCAGTTTTATTGGATTATCCAAATGGCAACAATTGAAAATGTTCGCTTTGAAAGGAATGTAAGTGATGCCTTAACAAAAGTTGTTGATAAACTTGAGGGGCAGGAAGCTGTTGAGATTGTGTTGGAAACTCTAAATGAAGATACTCACAATAAGTTTTTTATTTTTGATTCTGATGATACTACGGAAGAAGGTAAGCAGCACAAACGTACTGAAATTTTTTCACACAATGGTAAAACATTTAAAATTATTAATGATTCTACGTACAAATACTCAGTTTCTACAAAATCGGACTCTGGAATTGCAAAGATAGAAATTGAAACTCATTCAGTTGTTGATAATGACTCTGCAGATAAAAATGTAAGTGTTTCTGTTAATGCCAAGACCGTTTGGATTAAAAAAAAGGAATTGATTAATGAAGCGGTTGATAAAATATTTACTTCAGGGAAGAACAAAAAAATAACTGACCGTATAAGTAAAACAGAAATTGATTCATTATTAAAAAACGAATTACACAATAAGGGAATTAATGCAAAGTTTGAATTTATTGTAATGAACAAAAAACACGGTACGGTTTTTATTTCTAACTCAACCGACAGCAATGTTACATTCGCCAATACGAATTTTAGAGTTCAACTTTTTCCGCAGGAATTATTTCAAACGCCTAATTATTTATTGGTCAAATTTCCTCACAAGAATTTGTATATTATTAAATCAGTGGGATTACTGCTTCTTCTTTCCATATTTTTAATTGCCGTAATTGTGGTTGTATTTTTTAAGACAATAAAAATGCTGCTGACTCAAAAGAAGATTACCGAGATAAAAAATGATTTAATCAACAATATAACTCACGAATTTAAAACTCCGATTTCAACAATTTCGTTAGCTTGCGAAGCTCTTAACGAACCGGCTTTGACTACTGATGAATCTGCAGTTGCAAAATATTCAGATGTAATTAAGGAGGAAAACCAAAGACTTGGTTTACTTGTTGAAAACCTGTTGAATTCTGCTGCAATTGAAAAAGGTAATTACGAACTAAAACGAAAAGAAACAAACATTAATGGGCTATTAAAAAATTCCGCTCAAAATTTTGCAAAAAGTATTGCCAATCTTAACGGTACATTACAATTGAATTTAGACGAAAGCATTGAAAATATTGCCGCTGATTCATTTCATTTACTGAATGCTTTTAATAACTTGATTGATAATGCCGTTAAATATTCAAATGAGACTCCTACAATTATAATCAGCACAAAAACGACAAAAAACGGAATGCTGATACAATTTGAAGATAACGGATGCGGGATTGACAAAAAACATCATGCTAAAATTTTTGATACGTTTTATAGAGTTCCAACGGGAAATATTCACAATGTTAAAGGACATGGAATCGGTTTGAGTTATGTAAAACAAATGATTGAAGCACATGGCGGTAAGATTTACGTTGAGAGTACAAAAGGGAAGGGAAGCAAGTTTACAATATTTTTGCAATATGATGAAAACTGAAAACATAAAAATATTGCTTGCTGAGGATGATATAAATCTCGGTACAATTTTGAAAGAATTTTTACAGATTAAAAATTTTGATGTTTCGCTTGCCAAAGATGGTAAAGCGGCAAAGGAATTATTTAAATCGGGAATTTTTGATCTTTGCATACTCGATATTATGATGCCGAAGTTAGACGGATTTATGCTTGCAAAAATTATTCGTTCAAAAAACAAAAATATTCCAATAATTTTTTTAACTGCTAAATCTATGCTTGAAGACAAATTACAAGGCTTTGAAATAGGAGCGGATGATTACATTACCAAACCTTTCAGTACGGAAGAATTATTTTTACGAATAAATGCCATTTTTAAAAGAGTGAATTTAAAATCAAAGCAAATAAATAGTGAAACTGCTATTTATAATATCGGCAAATACATTTTTGATTATGACAAACGGATTTTGAAAATTAGAAAAAAAGAACACTACCTTACGTCAAAGGAAGCTGAACTTCTGCATCTGTTTTGCATAAACATAAATGATATTCTTTCTCGCAGCACGGCATTAGAAGCGATTTGGACAGAGGATAATTATTTTACTTCGCGAAGTATGGATGTTTATATTACAAAGCTTCGAAAATATTTTAGGGATGATAGTACAATACAAATTATTAATATTCACGGTAAAGGTTTTAAGCTGCTTGCTTAGAAAACAAAGTGGATATTTTCTCCAATTGAATTTTTAAATATTCGAATACCAAAAAAATTTTAATAAATCGCCACAGTTAGATTTGAGTTCCTTAAAACCGTTCTTAAAAGGAATTTAATATTATTTGTAACTTAATACTCTATTCATTCGTCAAAAGGATATACAACAAATTATGAGGCAGTTATGTTTATTCGCTATTTTATTAATCTTTTACTTTTAACCGGAATTCTTTTTACAACAATCATTTCGGGGAAAGACAATAAACTTCTTTTAGAAAAATCATTTAATGTGTTACAGAATCAGACTCTTACTATTTCAGCGGACGGCGGAGATGTTGAATTGGTAACTTGGAACAAGAATGAAGTTTTAATACAAATATTCGGGAATAAAAAAGCCAAACGAAATTTTGGTTTTGATTTTTCACAAAATGAAAACGGCATTAGGTTTGAATCAAATTCGCGGGGACACAATTGGTTCAGTCTTTTTCACTCGATATCTATTTATTATAAAATTTTTGCACCTGAAAAATTTAACGTAAAGGCAAAAACCTCAGGCGGTGATATTTCTATTTCTACTCTTACCGGAAATATGGAATTAAGAACTTCCGGCGGGGACATAAAAGTTGTAAAAAGTATGGGGAAAATTTTATCACATACTTCGGGCGGCGATATTAAGATTGTTAATTGCAAAGGAAACACAAATTCGGTTACATCAGGCGGCGACATAGACGGTAAAAATGTTACAGGTAACTTCTTTGCAAAAACTTCCGGTGGAGATATATCGGCAAGCATAATCAATGGAAAAGTAGAAACTAAAACATCAGGCGGCGATATAACAATTATGGTAGATGGTGAAAACAAAGGCATTTCTGCTTCAACAAGCGGCGGTGATATTTCTGTCCATTTGTCTCCGGCAATAAAAGCAGATATAAATTTGCACGCAGTTGGAGGTGATATTAATAATAATTTGGAAAACGTTTCCGTTGAAAAAGCATCATCCTCAAAATTTTACGGTAAATTGAACGGCGGAGGAAATTTAATTAAATGTAAAACTTTAGGCGGTGATATTGATCTAAAAAATAAGTAAACATATTTTTATAATTTTTCCTTATGGTATTTCCGAATATTTTCTTTTACCAGATTTTTAAATGGAAACATTAAATAAGCGTTAGCCGTTATTCTACCTGTAACATACGCAATTGTTGCAGCTATTACTCCAATAAAGTTTAAGTAATGAATAAGAACAAGCAATATTAATAATATCACGGAAACTTCAATGGCTGTTCCAACAGTAATCGGAACGGTATGCCGTGCATTAACGAGAATAGCTCTTTGAAATGCAATTAAAAAAGTAAGTGCAGGGAAAATAGCCATAATTTTTATCGGAAGTTTTGAGAAACTTGTCAGTTCAACCGATAATCCTGAAACCGAATGAAACCAAATATCAGCAAGCGGTGTGAAGGCAATTAACATTAAAAAAATAGTGGCAATTCCACCTGCAATAACAGCAAAATTTCTTAATGGTTTGTAGCCTTCCCAATTATCACCGATTAGAGCAATACCAACCTCCTGAAAGGATAAACCGAAACTTCTAAAGACAAAGGTCAATGCCGTAACAACCGGAATTACAGCCAAAGATTCTATGGCTTTTTGACTTTGGCTTAAGAAAAAAGTTACCATCGGTTGTGCTGCGAGGGAAATAAACGCTGTTAATGCTAATGGATAGTAAAAATTAATAATTCCTGTATAGTTTATACTTCCAATATCACCGTCTTTAAATTTTAATTTTTTTATGGTACTGTGAACCATTATTTTACTCATAATCGCTTCCATTGTAACCCCGGCTGCAAGTGCTGCCGCACCAACTTCTACACCGTGAAAACCGGTTAAATTATAAAGAAGCACAGCAGTAGTTCCCATTGTTATCAGTCGTGTAACAGTCCCGACTGCTACACGCTTTGTTAAATTATTGGCAATAAGTATTCCGTAATTAAAACGGCGATAACCGATTGCAGCAGGCCACGGCAGCAGCAAAATTATTGCTGACCGAGTTAATTGGGCAACATGGTGAGGTAAACCGATTAAATTTTCTACAAAGAAATTAAAAATTAACGGAACTGTTCCAATCAACATTAATACTGTTAAAATTACATTTAGTGAATAAGTGAAATTTCTAAGTTTCAAATAAGATTGCCGATTTTTAACCAATGCCGTTGAGGCGGTCATTATCATAATTATCGGAGATTCAAACAGCAAAGCTATTGCAAAAGCAACGCCGTATGCGGCAAGATTAAATTTCGGTTCCGCCATTCTTGCAATCACAGCAGCAAGAAAAGGTCCTTCGAGAGACATCATCAGCCAAGTTGCGGCAAGGGGAATCCAAAATAAAAATATTTTTTTATATGTAAGAGTTTCTTTATTCAAAGTATTATTTTTTATTTTTGTGTTTACAAAGATAGGATTATCAATTATATAATCGTTTTTTATTTTCTACTTATTAAAACGGGATTCTAAATAATTATTTAAAATGAACAAAGACCCAAACCAAAATAACGAATCGTTTATTTCCGGAATATTTAATTATTGCGACAGCTGGTGTGAACGATGTGCTTTTACTTCCAAATGTTTAACTTTTGCTATGAAAAAAGAAATGCAAATAAAGGAAGATGGAGAAGATATTGATATCACTGCTTTTTGGAATGTGCTTGAAAATCTACTGGACACAACAATTGATTTTCTCCACGAAAAATCCGAAGAGTTTGGTGTTGATTTAGATGATGGAGAAGAACCGGATGAAGACTTTGAGGAATATATTGAGGAAAGAAAAATTGAGAGACTAATTAATTCAAGCACTGATTGTGCAATATCTTCACAAGAATATATTGATTTTGTTGACGAATGGTTCAACAATCTAAATCATAAAACAGAAGAGCTTGGAAAAATAAATGACGAAGCACTTAAGGAAAAATTCCCACTTAAAATATTTGATTCAATTGATGTAATCCGGTGGTATCAGTATCAGATTTATGTAAAAATCATGCGTGCATTATCAGGAAAAAACGAAGATGAATTCGATGATTTTCCGAAAGATTCCGATGGCTCGGCAAAAGTAGCATTAATCGGAATTGATCGCTCAATAAGTGCTTGGGGAAATTTGTTAATGAATATTTCGGATGATGATAATTCCATTTTCAAAATATTATTGCATTTGGTAGCTTTGCAGCACGCTGTTGAAGCAAAATTTCCGGATGCTCGTTATTTTGTTCGTCCAGGGTTTGACGAATAACCATTTAGGCATATCAAATATTGAAAATATTTTTAATTATATCTTTCGTTATCGCATTTGCTGTTCCTTCAAATATAATTGCTGAAGAACCGGATTCTACTTCAAATTCAAACAATAAAATATTTGCATACCCGTATCTATTTTATACTCCGGAAACGCAATTTGCATTCGGTGCCGGTGGAATATTTTATTTTCGAAGTTCAAAAAATTTTGAAGCACGCCCATCGTCAGTCATTTTTTCCGGCTACTACACTACAAACAGGCAATACTATATTGACGTAAAACCGAAAATATATTTTGACAATGAAAGTTATTACTTAAATTCAAAATTTTCTTTTAGCAAACTAGAAGAAAACTTTTATGGCATTGGCAGTACGGCAAATGAAATTAAACAACCGGAATACTTGAACAAAATTGTTCAAGTGAATTTAGATTTCAGAAAACTTCTAAACTACAATTTTCAGCTTGGTATTATTTACGAAGGCGAGTATAGAACAATTACAGACAGAAAAGAAAATCCATTTTTAACCAATAATGTTTTGTTTGGTCTTGACGGCGGATTTGTTTCCGGTGTTGGATTTATTATTTGTAATGATTCAAGAGATAATTTGTTCTCTCCAACAAGTGGAATATTTTACGAATTTACTAGTGTATATTCCCAAAGTTTTATCGGCAGCAAATATACTTTTAGTAGTCAAAAAATAAACCTACGTAATTATATCCTTTTGTCAGAAAGCACTGTATTGGCAACTCAAATTTACAGCGAATTTCTTACCGGAACTCCGCCTTTCTACAAACTACCAAGGCTTGGCGGTGCGAATATTATGCGAGGATATTTTCAAGGACGTTTTCGCGATAAAAACTATTATGCTCTTCAAACTGAATTACGGTTGCACGTTTGGAAAGAAATTGGTGGTACAATATTTATTTCAACGGGTGATGTATCTCCGAGTTTCAATTCTTTCAAATTGGTTAATGCTAAATATTCATTTGGTTTCGGTTTTCGCTATCGTTTTGATAAAAAAGAAAAGCTTGATGCAAGAGTTGACATGGGATTTGGCAAAAATACTTCCGGGATTTATTTTGGAATTGAACAGGCTTTTTAAAACCGCATATTCTTAAATCAAAATTTTACTAATCTAAAGATATTCGTATTTTTGCCATTCACAATTACAGTTATATGTTAAAAGTAAACGAAATATTTTATTCGATTCAGGGGGAAGGAAGTTCTGCCGGCTTACCTTGTGTTTTTGTTCGATTAACCGGATGTAATTTGCGATGCACATACTGCGATACAGAATATGCTTTTTATGAAGGTGATGATAAAACTGTAGAACAAATAATTGAGCAAGTCAGTTCGTATAACTGTAATCTTGTTGAAATTACAGGCGGCGAACCATTGAGTCAAAACGAAAGTTTGAATTTAATGATAAAACTTTGCGATAAGGGTTTTGATGTTTTACTGGAAACCGGCGGAAGTTTGCCGATTGACGATGTTGATAAACGAGTGAAAATAATAATGGACTTAAAATGTCCTTCGAGCGGAATGGAGAAAAAAAATCTTTATTCAAATATTGAATTATTAAAGCACACAGATGAAGTTAAATTTGTTATCGGAAATAAGGAAGACTACGAATGGTCTAAAAAAATGTTGAGCAAGTATCAGTTGGTAAAGAAGGCAAATATTCTTTTCTCACCGGTTTTTGGAAAGATTAATTATGAAACAATGGTAAATTGGATTTTACAAGATAAATTAAAAGTACGGTTTCAACTTCAGATGCACAAATTTATTTGGGACCCTGACAAAAGAGGAGTATGATGAAAATAGCTAAAGATTTCCGTTGGGAAATGGGACACAGACTACAATGCCACAAAGGGAAGTGCTACAACCTTCATGGACATTCCTACAGCTTAAACGTTGAGTTTGAAGGCAGCATTACTAAAAGCGGCAATATGGTAATTGATTATTTTGATGTCAAAGATTTAATCGCTCCTTTGGTTGATGAATTAGACCACACCATTATTGTGTGGGAAGAGGACACTCTTCTTTTGGAAGCAATGAAAAATCTGAATACAAATATTGTTGTTGTGGATTTTGAAACAACGGCAGAAAATCTTTGCGGCTATTTTTTATCCAAGATTAAAGAAGTAAAATTGCCTCCAAATATTTCCGGTGTAAAAATACGTGTTTGCGAAACCGAAAATACTTACGCCGAAGAGTCTATTAAAATTTAATGAATGATTTTTTAAGAATAAATAGAGGTATAATTATCAAGTAATTTTCTAATTACTTTTTGATATTGCCCTCCATGTTTTTGAGCTAATTTTTTAAAAAACTCAACACTTGATCTGCTCAAATTGAGAGTTACTTTTATTGTGTCCTCTTTGAATACTAATTCTTCAGGCTGCGGTAAAAAATCTTTAACCACTTTAATATCCCCAATATTTCCATCACTGTATTTTATTTTCCTTTTCATAAATATTTTTTCCTTTACGCCAATATCCGGCTCCAATAATTCTAATTTTTCTGCTTCTGTATGTGAATCGTACGGTAACTACCTTATCAGCTATTTTCCCAAAACAATAAAACCTTTCCTCGCTTTGGCTATGTTCCAAATCTTTTGCAATAATTCTCTTTGAATCCGAGAAAACATATTGAGCCTCATCAAAAGAAATGTTATGCTTCTTTTGGTTAAGTTTATTCTTGTTTTCGTCCCATTCAAATGTTACTGCTTTTTCCAAATTATCGCCCAATTACTATTCAAAATGTACATATTATTATATGGATAATCAACCATATAATAATAAATTTGATTTTCGTAACCGTGGAGAGTGGCGTAAAAAAAATATGATAAAACTACTATTGTGCTTTTACTCTTAACCACTTTGGTAGTTTAGCAGGGTGGGGTTTTCTTCCGTAAAATAAATCATCAAGTTTAACGGCAAGTGTTCTAAAAATTGACGAGTTTTTAATCCCAAATCTCACAGTGTTATGCAAAATATTATCAGGATGCGAATAAGGACAAACGCTTATACACCTTCCGCAATCAGTACCAAGCGAACACCATAATGTAAAACACGCTTCTGCATTTATCTGCCATCTTTTTATTCCGTCAATATCTTTCATCTCGCCAAAAGGAATTGCTTTGCTCGGACATGAATCGGCACACTTTTCACATTTTGTGCAAAAATCAATCATTGAATAATCGTTCAGCGGATTATCGGTTAACAGCGGCAAGTTAGTAGTAACAACCGAAATTCTAACCCGAGGTCCGAGCTTTTGTGTCATCAGCAAACCCATTCTCCCGATTTCGCCCAAACCTGCATCTCTTGCCACAAGCGGGCAAATAATTTCATAATTTCCATCAATATGAGCACGTGCTTCGTAACCGAGATTTCTGATAAATCCTGCAATCTGCAAAGCCACTTTCCCTGATTCAAGATACTGCTGACCCGATTCCATAACCATACTTCCCGAAGGTGCGGAGCTAATCATTTCTTTTGCCATTTCCACAGTGAAAGCAATTGCATATTTATGTTTGTTTACTACACTTTTTCCATATCGACTGCCTCTTCCTCCAACAGAATAAAGATGGTAATCTTGCAGTTCAGTGATACCGCAATCAACTGCGCCCAATTTTTTTGACCACTGTTTAATATAATTTGAAATATCTTCTGGCTTGGATTGAATTTTATTTTCGCTGATATCTCCGTTGACAAAATTTCGTAATTCAGCAATTGTTTCAAAACTTGCATCCGCCGATGCGTAATGAAAAGGATTGTATTGAGTCGTCCCGCTTTTAAGCAAACCGGGCTTAGCTCTGAATATATCGTCCAATTCTTTTTTCTCGGGATTCTTCGAATAGTAATCTCCAAAATTTACAGAACCAATTTCCAATTCATTTCTTGAAAACATTGTATTCCGTTCGTCATACTTTTTTGTGGGAAATGTCTGACGATAATTTTTATTTTTACCAATCGGTAAAAGTAAAAGAATAACCAAGGCAATGAGGAAAACAAAAATCAACATTACAATTTCATTTTTATACGCAAACTCTATAACAGCCAATAATAATAAAGGAAGAGGCAAAAGTAGAGACAACTGTAAAAATCTTTTTACCGCTAAAGTTTCCTTTTCATTAAAGGAAATAATTGATGCCGATGCAAACAATAAAAATGTAATTCCGGAAAGAATAAATAAAATTATATTTATCAACTGCCTCTCCATTCTTTGATTTTTTTAATAATTTCAGGAAGTAATTCTCCTGCTTTCCCGATAAGCGACAAATCAACAGAACGTGTTATTTCAGTCTGCTCAACATTTATCTCCACTATGTATGCTCCAAATTCCTTTGCTGTTACCGGAATATATGCCGCCGGATAAACTACTGCGGAAGTTCCTACAATAAAACAGATATCACTTTCCCGTGCCAATGCTTCCGCTTTTTCAAAAACACCTTGCGGTAAACTTTCACCAAACCAAACAACATCGGGGCGAATCATTCCGCTACATTTGGGGCATTTAGGAGCTTCGCTTACTGATTGAAAATCTTCAACTCCGAAAAAAGTATTGCAGTCAATGCAAAAATTCCTTTCAATATTTCCGTGCAGCTCAAGAACATTCGTACTTCCGGCTCTGTTGTGAAGATTATCAACATTTTGAGTTACAACAGAAACAGAGTTGTAATATTTTTCAAATTCGGCAATGGCATAATGTCCGGAGTTAGGAGAAGTTTCGTGTACTATTTGTCGGCGGTATTGGTACCATTCCCAAACGAGATTAGGATTTTTCATAAACCCGTCAAAACTTGCGAGTTCTTCCGGTTTCATTTTATTCCACAAACCGCCTTTTCCTCTAAATGTATCAATCCCGCTTTCGGCGGATATTCCAGCACCTGTAAAAATTAAAATATTATCGGCATTCTGTAATCTGTTTATAAAAGGTTCAGGGTAGTTCATAGAATTATTTTGCTAAAACAATAAACGCTGAGTTATAAAAACTCAGCGTTAGTTAAAATAAATATTATTTATTGGTTTGTGTTAAGCATAAAATTAAATTTTATGAGATGTTAAAATTATTCGCCGCGGCAAACAGCATCTCATGTGTGAAACATAATTAAATATTTAATTATTCCAATTCTTCGTTTACCTCAACAAGAAACGCTTTAGCTTCAACTTTTTTTGCTTCGTCGTCTTCATCTGTAATTGGTGATGCAATTGCTTTTTCCAATTGTTCTTTTGCCAATTTATATTGATCATCTCTTTCAAGTGCTCTTGCATAATCAAGCTCAATCATTACAAAATTAGGTTTAAGACTATCGGCTATTTTGTAATGCACCAAAGCAGAGTCTAAATCAGCCCAGCCAAGTCCAAGAACAGCGCGAGCAGGTGCCCATTTTGTGCTTACTTTTGCGTGTGTTCTTGCAAGAACGTAGTGTGCAATTGCTTGAATGTAATCACCGCCATTATCAAGAGCAATTGCTTTTTTACAATAATCTCGTGCCGAGTTAACAATACCACCGACAGAAAAAACTCCTTTGAAAAGTGCGATTTTACCTTTGGCAATTGCCACTCTTAAATAAGTAACCGATTTTGTAGAATCAAGTGCAACTGATTTTTCGGCATATTTTAAAGCTTCGTGATATTTTGCTTCTTGGGCGTCTTCCTGTTCACCGGTAGAAGTAGGCATGTGCTCAGCAATATCAACAGTTGCACGGCTCAGTCTCCAATAAACTTGCCAATTATCAGGGAAAAGTTTGTTGGCTTCCTGGTAAGTGTCCAAAGCCTTTTGATTGTTAAATTGCTCGGTGAAATTGTCGCCCTTTTCTAAAAGTTCATCCAATGTTTGCGCGAATGCCGATATTCCAAAGGCAACAAAAAACATAATTGTGAACAATATCAGATTTTTTACTTTCATAACTAGACCTCTTTGTTATTAATCGAAAAGTGATTCTTTTAATTTCTCTCCTTCTTCTTCTTTTGGAACTAACAGTGCAGTTCCGGCGAGCGGTAAAAATCTCGTCCAACCCGTATTACTGTTAGCTTCCTGTTTCACCGCCTGTGAATATGCATTTGTTTTTGCACTTAATTCATCGGCATGATACAAAGCAATTGCTTCTACGGTTTTCGGTTCCACCGGAGTTGCGTGTTCCAATTTTCCTTGATGGCTTAAAATAAGATGAATCAGTTTATTAAGCAAATTTTCAGGAAACCCATTTATTGATTTTGCTGTTCTTTCCGTAGCCATTGCAGCAATTACAATATGCCCAATAAGTTTGCCTTTGGTTGTATAATCGAATGAAGCATCCGCACTTAATTCCTCAGTCTTTCCAAAATCATGAAGCAGCGCCCCTGAAATTAAAAGGTCTCTATCCAAATGAGAATGAATAGTGCACATCAAATTGCATATTTTTACAATTTCCAAAGTGTGCTCAAGCAAACCATGAATGTATGCATGATGCCAAGCTTTACCCGCAGGAACACGAATATATTTTTCATACGTTTCGCCGGACAGCATTTTTTTTAATAAATTATTTAAGTATGGATTTTTTATAGAATTAATGACACTGTTCAATTCTTCCTTCATTTCATTAATATTTCTTTGTGATTTAGGTAAAAAATCTTCTGCCGATATTCCATCTGATAAATCAACAGGTCGAATCTTGGAAATTTTTATTTGAGGCTGATTATTAAAGGATTCCAATTTCCCTTTCACTTTTACAACATCGCCTTCTTTTATTTCTTTAATAATAGATGAAAATCCATCCCACATTTTAGCGGAAAAACCTGCCGATTCATCTCGCAAAATTAAATCTAAATACGATTTGTTGTTGCGGGAGGTTTTCACCTCCATTTTAGGAACAAGGAGAAAATGATCAATATAATCTCCTGTTTTAAGCTCTAATAATTTTTTTTGATTTTCCATAGCTACTCTTTCAATTTAAATCTTTAAAATTTTTACATCTTTTGATGGAAGCCGCACAACTACAGAACGCTGAAGCAAATCACAAGTAATTGCAAGCATTGAATCATCATTCTCATTAGTAAATACAACACCTTCAACGCCTGAAAATGGACCTGAATTAATTACAACTTTAGTGCCCGATTTAATTTTATCAGAAACAAAAACATCGGGATTTTTTGAAAGAACTCTTTTTAGGTTTTCAATTTGAAAGTCTTGTACGTGTGCAGGTTGACCGCTAAACGTTACCGTGTTTACTACGGCATCGCTTTTAAGTGCAATGCCTCTTTCATATTCATCTACTTTTGCAAAAATATAACCTTTAAATAGCGGTTCTGTAACTTTTTTCTTTCTGTCGCTCCATTGTTTTAACCTTGTTACAGTTGGCAAATAATGTTCAATACCAAGCGAATTAAAATCAATATCGGCTTTAAACTCGTGTCTTGATTTTGTATAAAAAGCATACCAATATCTCTCTTGCGAAAGGTTGGGATTGTTGTGTGTTTCCAAATTCATATATGTATCTAATTAATTTTACTAAGCTGAAATGGTTTCTTTAATATCTAAAATCAAATTGTCAAGGTTAACTGGTTTTGTAATCAATTTATTGATGCCCAATTCTTTATATTTCATTTCCAAAGCTTCATCAAAAAAGGAGGAAATTACAATTATAGGAATAATATCAAAATACTTTTTCTTCATTGCTTCTACCAGTTGAATTCCGTTCATCAACGGCATGTTGTGATCGGTTATTACTGCAGCAGGAATCTTTTCCAGAATAATACTCATAGCTTCATAACCGTTTTCCGCTTCAATTACTTTATAGTTTTCAAATGCATTATTAACTGTGCGAAGATATAGTTTTCTTACCTCAGAATCATCTTCAACTATTAAAATTATATTTTCTGCTTCGGGCAAAGTAATGTGGAACTCACTGCCTTCACCCAACTTTGAATAAAACCAAATTTCGCCATTATGCTTTTCTACAATTTCCTTTACCAACGTCAAACCAAGTCCGCTGCCTTTTTCTCCATTAGTTCCAACAAGAGAAAGTTTTTCATCAATTTTAAAAAGCTTTGCCTGATTGGCATCATCCATACCAATTCCCTCATCCTTTACAACAAGTTCCAACAAACCCTTTTTGAAAACATTGGAAGTAACAAATATTTTTTTGCCGGTAGGTGTAAACTTAATTGCATTACTCAAAAGGTTACTTACCGCTTGTGTACTCAAACGTTCATCGGCATTAATAAAGTATGTTTTGTTTATTTCTACTTTTACTTCCACTCCCTTTCGTATTGCTGCTCCGGTTAGTACTGAAACACAGTTAGAAACAAGAGTTCTAAGATTTAATCTACGCATTTCAACAATCATTTTTCCGGATTGCAGTCTTGCCCAATCCAATAAATAATTTACCATTTGAAGTTGGTTTTTTGAAGCATCATAAATAAATTGCAAATATTCCCTGCGTTCAAAATCCGTTAAATCGTTATCGTTAAGCAGTATTTCAGAAAAACCTAACAGACTTGTAAACGGAGTGCGTAAATCGTGGGAAACAATGGAAATAAATTTATCCTTTTGTACATTAACATTTGTTAATCGTTCAACTTCTTTGTAAATATTTTCGGTGTTATTTTTAATTGCGGAAATATTTGCAGAAAATCCTCTAATCAGTTTTGGAATTTTACTTTCGTCCCTATCCAATATTACTGTTGTAAACAGTGTAAGCGTTTCACCGGATTTAGTTGTGATGTGGTATTCAAAATCAGTAGAATCTTCGGTCGTCGGATCAAGTAATTCGTTCAATTGTTTTTTTATTTTTGATAATTCATATTCATTGCTAAAAGAAAAAATACCCTCACGGTTTTCCTGCAATTCAGAAATGGAATATCCTGTTAAGATTTCTACTGCATCTGAGTAATAAACAAACTCATTATCATCAACATTTTTAATAAACCAGAAAAAATTATCAAATCCCGAGTCAAGTGAATCAAATAATTGACTATGCTCTTTTTTATTAACACTTAAATTGAATAATTCTAGCAGTTCCTGATATGCAGAATCATCACGGGATAGTAACTTTAATTTTTGTGCTAAGCTTGAAGTATTTTTCATTTTTTTTGAGCATGAATAATGTAAACTACAAATATATGGAACATTCGGCTTTGACGGAAGCAAATATTATTTTTCAAAAATTCAAGTCAAAACGTAAATTCATCATCATATGATATTTCAGGTTTTGTATCTGAAATATCATCTTCTTCATTTTCCCAATCATAGCGTTTATACGGATCTGACTTTCTATAAACAAACGCAAGTATCACTCCCCAAATTGCACCAAACAGATGATATTCCCACGATATGCCCGGGTCCAAAGGAAGAACTCCCCAGACCATTCCGCCGTATAAAAATGTTACGAGCAACGCCAAAGCTATTGAACGCGTATCTCTGCGGATAACACCACTGAAAAAAATAAATGATGCCAAACCGTATATCAATCCGCTTGCCCCAATGTGATATGACTCTCTTCCAAAAAACCAGACAAAAATTCCGGGTAGTATATACAGCAATACAAAAACTTGTTTCGATGAATTTTTATAAAAATAAAATAATCCGATTCCGAGGAACAACAGTGGGAGTGTATTTGAAATTAAATGATTAAAACTCCCGTGAATTAATGGGGCGGTAAAAATCCCAATCAACCCAAACAAATAGTGAGGATGCAAACCAAATTTATCCAAATTAATTTTAAATAATTCTTCAAAAATTCTTATTATCCAAAGTAGAAGAATAAAGGATGCTGTTGGATATAAACTTTTCAGAAATATTTCTTTATCAGTATTCATTTAAATATGATCTAATCATTTATTAACAAACTGTTCGGCAAAATATTTAGGATTTAATTTTTCACCTGTTGCAGTTTCAATTAGCTTATCCCAGCGATAAAGAGAGCCGTATGACATAAACAAATTTATTAAATAATTTCCCGCATCTTTTTTTTCGTAAAAGCTAACGGATTTTGAATCTGCTTTCAACACTTTGTCTTTGATGTAATAATATAATTGAGAGGCGAGTAATTCACCGAGCATATAATTGTGATAATACGCCGGATACAAAGCTATGTGAATTTTAGCTGCCCAATCCGCTTTGTTCCTGCCTTCAGGCATTTTTAATAGCTGATACTTTTCAACAAGTTGTTTCCAAAGTAAATTTAAATCTTGATCGGGATTATTATATAATTCTTTTTCAAAACGATAAACCACCTGCACCCAACGCGAAAATATAATTTGTTCCATTCGCAGAGAATTAGTACAATCCTCATTGATTTTTCCCTTTTCCATATCTGAAATTTTCATCACATCTTTTAACCATTCGGCATTTGCAGCCATTCGCCCAAACATTATTGCAATAGCTTCCGTTGTAAAAATGTGGGCAGGTTGCCGTAAAGTCCAAGGTAATTTTTGTGATAGATATTTGTCGTAAGCAGCGTGTCCAAATTCGTGCAGCATTGTACTCATCCATTGCCGGTTAGGTTTAATATTACAAACAACTCTTACATCACCGTCCCGGTCAATGTGTGTGCAGTAAGCGTGCTGATATTTCCCTTCTTTTTCAAACAAGTCGCTTTTTTCAAATAAATCGGCAATATCAATACCAATTGTTCGATAATAATTTTTTGTTATTTCCGAGATATCACTTTCTTCAAAATATTTATCCAAATTTGTTTTGTAAATGTTTGGACCCTGCTGAAAAAACTTATCTTGATAATGCCACGGCATAAGTTCCTTATTATTTACACCGTAATGCTGAGCAAGGAAACTGTCCGTTTCTTGTTTTAATTTTGCAAACGGCACTTTGATATATTCATCAAGTTTATCAAAAATTGAATCAATTTCTTCTACGCTTTGTTCGCTCAGGCTTAAACTCATCTCGTGAAAATTATCATATCCCAATTGTGTCGCCGCTTTGTTCCGCAACTTAACAAGTTCAATAACATCGGCAGCAACTGTTTCCCCAATATTTTTACTTGCTTCCCACGCAGTTTTTAATTCAGCCGAGTCTATGCTTTTTTTAAGGATTTCATCAACCTGATTATCAGTAACTTTTTTGCCGTTAATTTCAGCACGGTAAGTTGAAAAGGTCTGCTCAATTTTCGTTGATAGAGCGATAATTTCTTCAAGTAAAGTAGAATCAAATTGGTTGCCTGCGTAAGAATTATAAATCAAATCTATTTGACGCTTAATTATTGGGTCTTTAATATTTTCAGATTTTTTTAACTCGAAAATTTTTTCAAATTGTTTCTTATTCGAATAAAATTTTTCCAACTTAAGCTGAAATTCGCCGGCTTTTTGATAGTCAGCAGGTTCGCCGCTAATAGTGGCTTTAAAATTTGATAGAGCGGATTGTTTGTATAATTCCTTTACGGAATTTTCATAATTAAGAATAAATAATAACGCTTCGTTTTCCACAGGTTGCCTTAATTTTTTAAAATTTCTTCTTGAACATTTTTTTGCTTTTCTATCGTTATCCCGTCTCTGTCAAAACGATAAGGAATATTATTGATAGATTGCTTAAAAATTTAAAAGTTCATCATCCCTAATTAATAATAGAATTGAACTTTGAGGAATAATTACAAATTTTTGATTGTCAAGTTCAAGGTCTATTGCTTCCTTTCTCAAAAATAAAGCGAGGTCGCCTTCCTTAACTTGCAGCGGAATGTATTTTACATCGCTTTTTTCTTTCCACAGTTCATCATCACTTGGCGGTGAAACGGCATATCCGGGACCTGTTTTAACAATGTAACCGCTCTGAACTTTTTCTTTTTCGTTCACTCCCGGCGGTAAATATAAGCCGCTCGAAGTTTTGTTTGCATCTGCTTCAGGGCGCACAAGTACTTTGTCGCCAACAACAATTATTTTCGTAGTATCAACCATTTAAATTACTTTTTAAATATTAAATTTCATTAAAAATAAATTTTACAATATGTAAAATTACAAAGTAATAATTTGAATTGAAAACGGTAGTTTTGCAGCAATTCAGTGTTAAAATTAAAACCAATATCAATATCTACTTGCAGCATTGAATAAAAATATTTCGGCAAAGACCAAATCCGGCTTTCGACTGATTTTCCGGTTATTTTTTTCGAATAAAAATCGTAAAACCGACTTTCCTTAAAGAGTTCTGCGAACAGTCGGTTTATTTTTCAATGTTTTAAGACACTTAATTTTTTTACTGTGTTTCTAAGTCTTTTACATCTGCAAAGGAACAAACCGTTCATCGGACTCTGTGAGAAAGGTTTTCCGCCGCGGCAGACTACTTTAAAAATTTAATATTGAAAGTTACATTATTTGACTCTGAATCGCTGTAGTTTTGGATAGAATACTGCTGAAATTACCATAAATTAAATTTATAACCATATTAACATTAATAATCAAGTTTAATTTGGATACCTTGTCTGAAATGAATATTTTTTGGAGAAGAAAATATTTTAATAATTAATAATAAAGAGGTTTAACTATGTTATCAATAGGCGACAAATTTCCTGAATTTAACAAAACGGCAGTTGTATCTTTAGAGGCAGGCAAAGAATTTGAAAATGTAAATTCGGAATCACACAAAAAAGACGGTAAATGGATGGTAATGTTTTGGTATCCGAAAGATTTTACTTTTGTTTGCCCAACAGAAATTTCAGAATTCAATCATCAATATGAAAACTTTGTAAACAATAACGCAGCTCTATATGGTGCGTCAACTGATTCAGAATACGTGCATCTTGCTTGGAGAAACGATCACGCAGACTTAAAAGGTTTGAAATTTCCTTTAATTGCTGATACTTCAAAATCTCTTGCTGAAGAACTCGGCATTCTTGAAGCCAATGAAAAAGTTGCATACCGTGCTACTTTTATTGTAGATCCGGAAGGAATTATCAAATGGATTAACATTAACGATTTGGGCACCGGAAGAAATGTAAACGAAGTTATTCGTGCATTGGAAGCGTTGCAGGCGCCCGGCTTAACTCCTTGTAATTGGGAACCTGGACAAGCAACATTATAAAATTATTTTAATTAATTTTACGAGGGTTAATCCAATCATATTTGGTTAACCCTTTTTTATTTTTAAAATTAAAAAAACGAGACATAAAATGAGAGACCGATGGAATGAACGATTTAGAAGTAAAGAGTATTTTTACGGAATTGAGCCTAATACTTTTGTAAAAGAACAACTCCAAAAACTTAAACCCGGTAGAATTCTTTTTCTTGCTGAAGGCGAAGGCAGGAACTCTGTTTATGCCGCAAAATTAGGTTGGAAAGTTGATGCTGTTGATTTTAGTACTGCAGGTAAAGAGAAAGCAGAGCAACTTGCAAAAGCGAATAATGTTAAAATCAATTATGTAGTTAGCGATTTGAAAGACTTTGTTTTTAAGGAAAATTATTACGATGCTGTTGTGAATATTTTTTTTCATACCACAGAAGATTCACGAATTTCTATTCATAACAAAGTAAAAGATTCGTTAAAAATCGGCGGGTTATATATATTTGAAGCATTTGATAAAGATCAAATAAACCGTAATACAGGCGGACCAAAAGACAAAAGTCTTCTTTATTCACTTGAAGAAATTAATAGCGATTTTGAAGATATTAATTTTATTCATTTCAGCAAAGATGAAGTTAAGTTAAGCGAAGGTTCCGGTCATGAAGGAATTGGGATTGTAATTAGATTTGTTGGACAAAAACCGAAGGACCAAATTTAATAGAATGAGAAATAAATTTTATTATTGCTTAACCGGTTTACTTCTTTTAATTGGCTGTGGAAACTACACTGTTGATACTCGTATCAACGATATTTGGGTAGTAGAAAAATTGAACGGGAAAGAAATTAATAGAAAATTATTTTCCAAAAGACGACCTTATTTTGAATTACATTTAAGAGATAAAACCATACTGGGGTTTTTGGGCTGTAATCAATTTAGCGGCAAATTTAAACTTGATGAAAAATCTCTAACAATTGAAAACGACATTGTACTTACCAGATTGAGTTGTGGAAACCTACAATTTGAAAATGACTTAATTAAATCAATTTTAGCAATTAAATTCCAATATAAAATTAAAAGTGGAAAGCTTTTACTTTTACGAGACGGGCATATAATACTTCAAGCACAAAAAACAGATTAGTTTTTTTGTTATGCAAAAAAAAGTCCGACTAAAGCCGGACTTTTAGTAAATATTAAATATTTTATTATCTACTATTTCTGACTTCCAAAGTGTTTCATAAATTGAACTCTTTCAAAAAGTGCGGGATCTTTTACATTTCCGTAACTTAATTTACCGCGAAAATCATTAAGTGATTCGTAACCCTTTTTGTTCATCCATGTTGTAAGATCGCTTAACATTTTCCCGATAACTTCCGGACCATTTTTGTAAAGTGTTGATGCAATCTGCACAGCAGTGGCACCGGCAAGCAATTGTTTAATTACTCCTGTTCCATCGTGAACACCGGTTGATGCAACCAAATCACACTTAACTCTATTGGAGAGCATTGCAATCCAGCGGAGAGACAATGAAATATCCTGCGGATTGCTGAACACATAAGTTGAAGTAACCTTTTCATTTTCAATATCAAAGTCAGGTGCAAAAAATTTGTTGAACAAAACTAAACCCTGTATTCCCGTTTCCGAAAGTTTAACTGCTGTTGTTGCCAAGTTTGAAAAATAATGACTGATTTTTAACGTAACAGGAACATTTATTTCGTTCAGTACTTTATCAACAATACTGTAATACAATTTTTCATTTTCCTCGCATGAACGGTTAAAATCCGAAGGAAGCAGGAACATGTTCAATTCAAGGGCATCGACCCCGACACCTTCCATCTTCTTCGCGAAATAAATCCACTCGTGATCACTCATGCAATTTATACTTCCGATTACCGGAATGTTAACTTCTCTTTTTAATTCAAGAAGTAAATCAAGATAATCTCCGACATTTGTTTGTTTAACTTTTGCATCAAAGTAATCGAACAAGCCTTCATCATATCCGTTTTTAATTGCGTCCGCAATTACGTGTTCTGATTCGAGAGTAATTTCTTCCTCAAAAATTGATCTTAAAACTACAGCACCAATTCCGTTTTTTTCGAGATTTTTTATGCTTTCAACATTATCCGTTAAAGTAGAACTCGAAGCAATAATCGGATTCTTTAATTTCATTCCTAAATATGTAGTTGATAAATCTGCCATTTTATTTCCCTATAGTAAACTAAAATTTATTTTTATATTGAAAACTTAGTTTAATTTTTATTATTATTCCAAATTATAAGAGAATAACAATTTAATTTTTAAGAGTTAATTTTCTTCTTTCATAATTAATTTTTCAATTCCTTTCACGGCACGGTAACCGTCGGCAACAGCACTGATAGCATCGGCACGTCTGTTTGCAATATCACCGCAGGCAAATAACCACGGTAAACCGGTTTGCTGCTCTTCATTTACAATAATTCGTCCTCGTTCAATTTTTATCTGATCTTTAATATTTTCCGGTATAAA
>CAZXDS010000007.1:0-24749 GCA_964639525.1 uncultured Melioribacteraceae bacterium
TCTACAACAACAATTTAATATTGAAAACTGTATTATTTGACTCTGAATCGCTGTCAATTATCCGGAAATGATTTATTACCAAAATTTATCTTTTATCCGATTTTTATTTAATTTTCAATTCTTATTAACAAACTTGTTGAACTATGGCAAATAAATTCTATAATGATTTCGATAAAACGAGATTGAAAGAAAGTAAACGGGATTCCGATTACAGAACTCCTTTCCAAATTGATCGAGACCGAATTATTCATTCATCCGAATTACGAAGGCTGCAGGGGAAAACTCAAGTTTTTTTACCGGGCGAATATGATTTTTATCGCACACGTTTAACGCACTCAATTGAAGTAGCACAAATCGGTAGATCAATATGCAACTTCCTTTATAACAAAAGGAAAGATTTATTTAATCCCGATTATCACATTGACGAAGATCTTGTTGAGGCGTCTTGTCTTGCTCACGATCTTGGACATCCGCCGTTTGGACACGCCGGAGAAAGAACACTGAACAAAATTATGCAGCCTTACGGTGGTTTTGAAGGTAACGCACAAACGCTTCGCTCACTCACCGAAACGTTCTACAGAAAAAATGATCAGCACCGTGGATTAAATCCTGTCCGTGCATTCCTTGACAGTATTCTTAAATATAAAATATTTTATAAAAATTCGTTTGATAAGAAAAATCATTTCCTCTATAATGAACAAAAAAATTATATTGATTTTATTTTTGGCGGAATGGAAATTCCTGCCGATTTATCGAAAGATGAAAATCTGAATAAATTTAAAAGTATTGAATGTCAAATTATGGACTGGGCGGACGATACGGCATACGCAATCAATGATATTGTTGACAGTATTTCGGGCGGATTTTTAACTCTCGTAAAATTGATGAGTTGGTTAGAGGCAAACAAAAACTTAGATGATGATGAAAAACAATATCTTAATAAAATTATTGACTGGATAAAAGACGGAAGTTACAAAGCAAATTTTGGTGCAAACATTGGCGAATTTATTAATGGCTGTGACATTATTGAACGAAACACTTTTATGGATTCAAAAACAAACCGATATAAATATGAAATTGTAATTGAGCCGCATGTCTTAAAAAAAGCAAATTTTTACAAACGTCTTTCTGTTGAGTTGGTATTTCAATCCTCGCATCTTCACCAAATGGAATATAAAGGCGGACAAATGCTTCGTAAAATATTTGAACTTTTGGAAGAAAATTATGTTACTAATTTGAATAAAAACAAATTACTTCCGGATTTTACAGATAATTTAATTAGAAACGAAAAGGATAAAAATGTTCGTGCAAGACTTGTCTGCGATTATATTTCAGGAATGACAGACACATTTGCAATGCGAAATTATAAAAGATTGTTCGACCCTGATTACAGTTCCCTTGCTGATTTGATGTAGCATGAAACTAAAAACATTTGACAGAAAATATTACAATAAAAAAATATCAATTATTGCAGGAGTTGATGAAGCGGGACGAGGACCGCTTGCCGGACCCGTTGTTGCCGCTGCCGTAATATTTGATAAAAATACTAATATTAAAGAAGTAAATGATTCAAAAAAACTTTCCCCAAAAAAAAGAGAACAACTTTTCAATGTAATCAATCAAAAGGCTTTATCTATAGGTGTCGGCATAGTTGATTGTAAAGAAATTGAAAGAATCAATATTCTGCAAGCATCTTTAAAAGCAATGCAGATTGCAGTTTCGCAGTTAAAACCCAAACCCGAATTTATATTAATTGACGGCAATAAAATTTTCCAATCGGATATTTCAGTTAAATGTATTATTAAAGGCGATTCCAAATCATTTTCGATTGCTGCCGCATCGATTATAGCGAAAGTAACGCGTGATAGAATTATGCAGCAAGCCGCAGAAAAATATCCGGTTTTTCATTGGGAAAAGAACAAAGGTTACGGCACAAAACAACATCGTGAAGCAATTGTTAAATTCGGTTATACAAAACTTCATCGGCAAACATTTTTAAGAAAATTAGGAACTGAATTTAAATTGTTTGCTTATTCCGGGGAATAACTTCAAACATAATTTCCATTATTTTAATAAAGAGAATTTTCGGTTTGTAAAAAAATATTTAATCTGTTCGTAATTATAAGGTATTGATATGAAAATAGGAAAGTACAAATTAGCAGCAATAGATACCGGCACTTTCGCTTTAGACGGCGGTGCAATGTTCGGCATTATTCCCAAAACACTTTGGGAACGAACTAATCCGGCAGATGAGAAAAATAGGATCACTCTCGGCGGAAGATGTTTATTGCTTCAGAGCGAAAAGAGAAATATTCTTATTGATACGGGAATAGGAAACGGCTGGGATGAAAAATTTAGTAAAATTTATAATTTGGATTTTTCAAATTCCTTCTTAATGAAATCATTGAATAATTGCGGAACACAAAGAGAAGATATTACGGACGTAATATTAACACATTTACATTTTGACCATACCGGCGGAGCAGTTATTTTTAATAACGGAAAACCGGAACCGGCTTTCCCAAATGCAAAATATTATATTCAGCAAAAACATTTTGAGTGGGCAAAAAATCCCAGTTTTAAAGACAGCGGAAGTTTTATTGCAAACAGATTTATACCGCTTGCCGAAGAAGGTATTTTGAAACTTACTAATGAAAATTTTAAACTTGATGATGAAATCAGTTCTATAATCTCAAACGGACATACATTTTCGCAACAGCTTGTAAAGATAAGTGACGGGAATAAAACTTTACTTTATTGCGGAGATCTTTTCCCAACGTCATCGCATGTTCCGATACCTTATGTTATGGGTTATGATTTGCAGCCTGTGAAAACAATTGAAGAAAAACTTCTACTATTACCGAAAGCAGTGGAAGAAAATTGGCTGCTCTTTTTTGAGCATGACCCCTACTTTATCGCCGGAAAGGTTGAAAAAACCGACAAAGGTTTTAACATTGAGGAAAAACTAACAACTTTATCGTAATGAATAAATTGAAACAAATACTTTTATTTCTCTTCGTTAATTTTGCAATAATATTTTCGCAGAGTAAGTTGCTTATAAATATGGATCTTGGGCAAACCGACCATCTTAAAGCTTATGGAATTGTTTATAATGCGTTGGGAAACGGAACAAAAGCCGATTGGCTGTTGAACTATCGCGGCGGTTCTTTTATGCTGGATTATTCCGATGAACTTGCCGTAAAATGCCGTATTGCCGGCGTAAGTTTTGATGAAATTAGTATGCCGAAAGTTGTTGAAATTTATTCGTTTGTACAGAGTGATGAACAAAATATGGACGTTGTACGTTTGGAAAAAGCTCCGAAAATTGCCGTTTACGTTCCCCCCGGATTTCAACCTTGGGACGATGCCGTTACAATGGTTCTTGAATATGCAGGCATTCCTTACGATAAAATTTGGGTTGATGAAATTTTGCAGGGAAACTTAAAAAAATACGATTGGCTTCATCTTCATCACGAAGATTTTACAGGGCAATACGGAAAATTTTATGCGAGTTTTCACGGTGCCCAATGGTATATTGAACAGCAACTTCTCTATGAAAACGAAGCAAAGAAAACCGGTTTTAAGAAAGTATCGAAAATGGAATTAGCCGTTGCCAAAACAATTAAGGCTTATGTTGGTCAAGGCGGATTTTTATTTGCAATGTGTTCTGCCACGGATTCTTATGATATTGCGCTCGCAGCACAAAACACTGATATTTGCGATGTTATGTACGATGGTGATCCGCCGGATGCAGACGCACAAGCTAAATTGGATTTCTCACAAACATTTGCTTTTACAAACTTTTCTTTGGAAATGAATCCGCTTGTTTACGAATACAGCAATATTGATATTCAGCCTTTGGAAATCGGTCCCGAAAAAAATGATTATTTTACACTTTTTGATTTCTCTGCTAAATATGATCCGGTTCCTACAATGCTTACACAAGACCATATTAATGTTATAAAGGGATTTATGGGACAGACAACAATGTTCCGGCAAAGTCTGATTAAAAAATCAGTTTATATTCTTGGAAAAAGGGAAGGGACAAATCAAGTAAAATACATTCACGGAAATTACGGACGTGGATTTTATACTTATTATGGCGGACACGATCCTGAAGATTATCGCCACGCAGTTGGTGATCCGCCAACTGATTTGAGTCTTCACAAAAACTCGCCCGGTTATAGATTGATATTGAATAATGTCCTTTTCCCTGCTGCAAAAAAGAAAAAGCAAAAAACGTGATTGTTAATGAATAATTGTAAAGTATTTTGTCACGAAACTTTTAAATAAAAATAGAATCAAATAATTATGAAAAATTTATCAATTAAAAACAGTGTCGAAAAAATTCAGTTGAATAATATCATTTGTGTCGGACGCAACTATGCCGCCCATGCTGAGGAATTAGGAAATGAAGTCCCTGAATTCCCCTTGATATTTTTGAAACCGACTTCTTCATTAATCCATTCCGGTGAAAATATTATTATGCCGGAATATTCCAACGAAATGCACCACGAAATTGAGCTTGTACTCTTAATCGGCTCTACAGTAAAAAATGCTAATTTATCAGAAGCGGAAAACGCAATTATCGGTTATGCGGTTGGTTTGGATATGACATTACGCGATATTCAATCGAAATTAAAAGCGAAAGGTCATCCGTGGACATTGGCAAAAGGATTTGATACGTCTGCCGTAGTTTCTGATTTTATTTTAAAAACAGATTACTCTCTAAATAATAACGAGACTATTTCACTTAAAGTAAATGATGACTTACGGCAGAATTCAAAACTGTCGTTAATGCTGTTTAATCCGGCTGAAATTGTGAAATACATTTCATCTAAAATGACTTTGAGCAAAGGTGATATTCTTTTTGCGGGAACTCCGAAAGGTGTGGGGAAAGTGGAACTAAATGATAAATTATTCGGTACAATCGAAAATATCGGAGAAATTGTTACAACAATTCATCAATAATAAATAATCGGGAACAATCATGTATAAATCAAAAATATTTAACACACTGATTCTAATACTATTCTTATCTGTTTTGGGCTGTGCTCAGCAAAGCTATAAAAGTATGTCGGTTGAGCAATTGCAAAAAGAAATAGCTGCAGATTCAACACTTGTTGTCTTGGATGTTCGCACACCGCAGGAATTGAAAGGCGAATTGGGGCAAATTAAAGGCGTAATAAATATTCCCGTCCAAAATCTTGAAGAAAGAATTCACGAATTGGATAAATACAAAAACAGACCGATTGCGGTAATATGCCGCTCAGGACACAGATCCGGAATGGCAACTCCGATAATGCTTAAGCATAAATTCAAGGCAACAAATGTACTTGGCGGAATGAGTGCCTGGAATGCAATGATTGAAAAACAAAATAAGAAAAAATAATTCAGTTTGATATTTCAACTTCAATGCGCCTGTTCTTTTTTCTGCCTTCGTAAGTACGGTTCTCGGCAATCGGTTCGGTTTCTCCCATTCCTTCTGTTGTTAAGCGTGATGAAACAATATCGGAATTTTGAATTATATATTTCTTAACATTTTTGGCTCGCTCAAGTGAAATTTTTTGGTTAACCGATTTTATGCCAACATTATCCGTATGCCCGATAATTTTAATTTGCGAGTTCGGGTAAAGTTTTATTGCTCCGATAATCTTATTAAGAACTTGTTTATCATTCCTGTTTAATACTGTTCCCATCGGAGCAAAAGTAAAATTAAGCAGACGAATTTTATTTCCGTTTTCCGTAGTAAAAATCTCAGCTTCACCAAAGGTGAAAAGATCATTTAAATTTGAGGAAGGCCTGTGAAAGGTTTCCTCAGTATTTTCGGTTGTCTTTGTATGAATAATTTCGGATATGTTATTCTTGGTTTTCCACAACGGAATATCTGCGGAATTTCTGATTCCGGATAAAACATTCCAGCTTAATATTGCATCTTCGCCTGTTTTATCATTGGATAATGCAGATTTTATAACTGATGTAATGTCAATAGCTTTTTGGGCTTCTTTCTCCGTTTTATCGGCGAGAGCTTTAAGTTCACTCGAATCATAATTATCATTTTTTTGAATACTTTTTGCGAGGTCCATCAACTTTTTACTTTTATTAAAAGATTTGGGGGCGTATTCATCCGCTTTTTCCAATTCGGCTTGTGAGAAGATTTTCATTGCAGTAAACAAAATGTTTTCATTTGTTGAAGGAATTTTCCCGATTTCTAATTTTGATAATTGATCATTATTCTGTTTTTCTAAAATGTTCCATTCAACAATCAAATCTTCCCACGTTGCATCACCGTTATCAATTTTTTTCAGTTCCTTTGTGATAATTCTTGCATTGCTAATATCAATAGATGCTTTCTTTGTCAGTGAACTTATTTTCTCGGCATCTTTACTTTTAGTATCAATAAGATTTGTAACAAGCCCAAAATTAAGCTTACCGTCGGTGAATGATTTCGGTGCAAATTTCTCAGCTCCTTCACGTTCAGCAAGAGCAATCTGCTCTTTTGTCTCAAATAAAAAACGATTTTTTACGGCAGTATGTTTGGCTGCAAAATACTTATATTTAGCGGCTTCAGCAGATGCATCAGCTTCTTCGTTATTTTTATTATTAAATGACGATACCGTTTCTTCAAGTAATTCATCAGCTTCCATCCACACAGGTACAGCATAATTTTCTGCTCCGGCAATTTGAGCTCCTTTTCTTGCACGGATTAAATCGGGATACGTTTTACTAAATTTCTTAGAGGTTTTGGATGCCGAATCAAATGATTTGCCTGCTTCAAAAATAGTTTCATTTATTGATTTTTTATCTTTTCCGTTGAAAATATAGTTTAGTGCAGAATGAAATTTTTTGGTTCCGGTGGAATATAATTCGGGAGCAAGCACATTATCAAAATTTTGTTCTGCATTAATTAAAGGCTGCCATCTAAAAAGAAGAGTCGAAGCTTTGTCAGCATAATTTTTTGCAGTTGCATAATTCTTTTCAAGCGAGGGAAAACTTTTTATCACATCATTCAAATTTCCGTCTCTTAAATCATCAATTGATTTTCTAAACTCGTCTTCGCTTAATTGCCAATAATATTCAGCATATTTATTCGCGTTACTCGCAAGTGCATTATTCCGTGCTTCAATTACAGAGTTAAATACTTGCAAATTTTTTTCCAGGTTTTCATTCATTTTAGTAAGAATCGAAATTGCTGTTTCCAGTTCATCTCTGATTTCACCGGATTCTCCGCCGTTTTGTGCAAGTTCAGTAGCAATATTATAGTGTTCAACCGTCTTATTAAAATTTTCGTAACATATAATATCCGCTGATTTTTCCGCATCGCTGTTAAGCATAATTTCCACTTCATTAAAAAGTGGGTCTCTTTCATTCTGAGCAAAAAACATCTGTGTTGCAAGAATGAAAATCACAAATAATAATTTAGCTTTCATATTAATTTACTCAATTATTTTTTTGGGAATAGTGCCTGTGGTATCCTGTGTTGTTGTTTCAAAATGCTGATTGTTCATTATTTCAACTGTCTCAGCACTAATTGCCGTTTCAACAACTTGAAGTGAATCGGGTAAATCCTCATAAATTGATATTAGAAAATCATAATCCGCACTGTCAAGTTCGGACGGAAATGCACCGACAAAAGTACCAAAAGCATCAGTCGCTGCATCGCCCGTAATATTAAAACTTGCTGTTGAATCATATTTTTCATAATCAGTTGAATCAGGATGACGATAGAAAATTTTTGCAAAAATGCTGAATGTTTGATTTCTATCTACATTCACATCAAAATTCAGTTTTCGCAGTTCGGTATAAGTATCTCCGTCAACATCCACCGTATCCGTCCACCATACGTTATCTATCGAATAGTAATAGCTGTCTTCATCTTCCGTTTCAAATTTTAAATTATGCAATACAGGTGTTTCCTGGTCAATGAACATTACAAGATTATTGCTGCCGGATTCGTACAGCTCCACTCGAAAATCATACAACCCATGCTCCAAATCATTTGGATGTTTACCGATATACCACGAAACAGTATCCGTAATATTTTGGGCTGTGATTGTAAAATTAGAAATTGTATGGTATAAATTATAATTTGTCGAATCTGCATTTTTATAAAATATTTTTGCATCCATTGCCCTTGTTACACTTGCATCATTATCTGCATTTATTACAAGTTTAGCATATCGCCAATAACCGTTTTGATCTCTATCAAATTCGTCTTCCCAAAAAACGGAAAGCGAATAGTTGTTGTCTGTCGAAGATTCTTCAAATTTATTGCCGTATAAAGTCAAACTATCCTTTGACGTAGTTGCAGCTTTTAATTTTGTTTGCCCTTGTTCATATATGTCAATTTTAAAATCATACAGTCCTCTGCTTAATTCCATATTTGGAGCACCGATTGATTGGAAGAATAAATTATCTGTATTATTTCCTTTTACTTCCGTCTGTTTTGAAAAAGCATAAAACGAAAAATCGGATGCTTGATTAAATTTATAATATATACGTCCTTCAATAAGTGTGGTAGCGTTTTCAGCAAGGTGGACATTAAAATTTAATCTTTTAAAAGAAACATAACCGTCGGTATTTGCATCAATCGAATCAGACCACCAAACCGAATCAATTGCATAAGTATAATCAGGTGCTTGCTCAACCGTATCGCAGGACACAGCCGCAATTATAATTATTGCCGTACAAAACGGAATAAGTAATTTCCTAATCAAGATGAACCTCCGTAAAATTTTTTCTAAAATTCATTATTGATTTACTTCAAATCTGTTTTCAATCGGTACCATTTCAAGCGGAATTTCAGTATATCTCATTTCCGGATGATATTCTTCTCCGGTTTGCTGCTGCTCCGGGTAGTTGAGACATACATCAAATCCGAGCTTTCCGATTCCGATGGAGAAACAAACTTTGTAATGTCCGTTGGAACTTATAGAAACACTTGCCTTGATTGTAAAACCTGCACATACTTTTACTTTGAGTATTGTAACACAGGCATCTCCGTGCAGTTTCACTCTTCCGCTAAATGTTACAACCCCGTCCCAATTTTTAAGTGAAACATCCATTCCCATACTATAACTAAATGAAACACTGTGCCAGTGGGCACTGAAATGTGTTTTGTAATAACCGGTAAACTTAAAATTACCGTTTCTGTGAACCTCGCCATCAACTCCTATTCTATTAAAGCCCGCCACAGCAGCTTCCCCTGAAAATTTCATTTGGTTCGGGTCCAAGTGAAAATATGTGTGTCCCATATCCATAGTAAAGCCACCCGGCAGATTGAGTTTTGTGTCTAACTTAAATCCCATCATCCAATCGGAAAGCTGTGTGCCGATTGAGCCGTAAAAGGTTTCCTTAGTTTCGTAAGGAGCTAAATAATCGAGGAAATCCCAATCATGCCCGACTATTTCATTTATAAAATCGCTTACACTAATCGGCGGGTCCTGTCGTATTCCGACAAACATCAGTTTTGTATCGCCGGAACCGTTCATGTAGTATTCCATCGTTGCCTGCCCGAGTGTAACATCAATTCCCATCCAATCAAGCGAAGTGTGATCAAAATTTACCTGTCCGTTTAATCCCAATTTGAAATCCGCATCCTTGCCGTTAAAAAATTTGTCGGAATTATCAGTTCCGCCGGATTCTCCGAAAGATAAAACTGTTTCACCTGTAAATGAAGCAGGATAAGGATCAAGAGGAATATTTCCTGCAATGTACAAATTGCCGGCAAAATCTCCCATCGGCATTTCATCTGTACTTACAAGCGGATTGAACGGAATAAGTCCCTGTGCGGAAATTCCAACCCCGACATCACTCAAGTCACCGAGAGGTGTTCCATTAAAATCACAAGAAACAAAAAAGAAAGGATCCGTAGGATCAATAGCAATTTTCTTGATATTTTCTAAAGAGGAATTTGTTATGTTCACTGGAAAAGGGTTAAGATTTTCATAGTAGAAATAGTAATGGTCTTTATTTACGGGCCATGCAAAATTTTCGGTATCGAACTCGCTTCCTTTCTTAAATCCAATCGGAGCGGCAGTCAATCCGGGAATAGTAAGATTTTTTAATAATCCTTCCTCAGGCAGAGAAATAATAGCACTTCCTTTAAAGCCTGTAAAATAAAGCCCTTCCCCTGTATTTTTATTTAATCCGTTGTTAGTAAGTTCAAAATCTCCGTTTGAAATACGGATATCACCGTACTTATCATTTTTCACAAACAAACTACCCTTTACTCTTGTTGATTGACCGACATTAGAAACATTATCCTGATTTGTTTTTAGAGTTAAGGCATTATTCCCTTCGCCCAAAGTAATTACCTGCGGATTCGGGTCCAATTGTTGTACTTCAAATGGGTCCGGCGGTTCGGTAAAGTTTTCTTTAGTACATGTATTTAGAGTAAATGATATTAAAAGTAGAAAAATAACATTGACAAAATATTTCATTCGGAATGGCATTATGCCTCCTCCGTTTAATTTGTAGATTTACAATTCTAATCTGTAACCGATTACAGCATTTATATAATTCGCACCCGGAAATAGTTTATATTGGTTTGTAAAACTGCCCGGCGTTGGAGCTTGTCCAAAAACAGCTTCTTTAAATGGGTTCCAATAAAGATACTGAACGCCTATAAAAAATCCGTGAAAATAGTAGTTTGCACCGGCACCGGCAATGTATGCCGGACCTTTGTCTTTTTCCAACGGGAAATAAGTCGTAAGTGAAGGATATTTTGTGTTCTGAAAATTACCGACCCAATATCCGGCACCCGCTTGTGTGTATAGTTCCAAATTATCGTTAAATAATTTTAATCTAAACTTTAAATAGAGATACACTAAATTAGTTTTAAGAATATATTTCGCAATATTGGACACGGCATAATTATATCCGATTCCTATATTTACAAACCATGTTGATTTACTTATTTCAATAAAACCGCCAAGCGGATTGGAATGATTAGTAAGATTTTTTTCATACGGAATATTTACAGCACCGTAAGAAAAGCCCAATGCAATTTGAGTATAAGCCTTTATCATCTGAATGTCTTTTGTTTGAACAAAACCATTGGCAGGATAAATTATTTTTGTCCATAAACCTTTTGCTTGGTTTTCTTCAGAAATAAATAAAACATTGTCGTCCTCTTTTAAAATACCAATATTTTTTGAGGAAGAATTCGGACCGTCCTTAATAAAGGTATAGTCTTTATTACATGGATTAACATTCCAATGCCAACGAGAGTATTTGTTAAACTTCTCATTATTTCTAAATCGAATATCCAATGCGTTCTTCTCTTCAATTGTCAACAATAATTCGGACCTTACAAATCCTTTTTGTGGATAAATTACCTTGCTCCACCCAAATAAATGAGTCTGATTGGGAATGCTGATAATTAGTACTTTATCAAGATAATATAAATGCCCGATGATTTCGGCATTAGATGAGGGTTGAGCAAATACTGTGGTATTACCTTCTTTTATATACCTGACTTCTATTTGCCACGTATTTGTTTTACCTGATTGTGCGGATAGTCCGCTGAATAAGAGCAAAAAAACTTGAATAAAAATAGAACTATATCTGTTCATCAATTCCTCCTTATAGACTGATGAAAAATGATATATATTTTATTTGATATTCAATAATACACAAATAAACTATTTTATACAATTAATTTTGAGTATTTGTCAAGTGTTCTGTTCCAATATTTCTACAAAAAACTTGGGTATTACTAAATTAAATCTAGAATTTACAAACGAATAAAAAATAGCGTTTAATCAATTCTAAAAAATAATTTGCGACCTCATATTATTAAAATAATTCCTTTAGGGATAGTAGGGTTACATAATAACTCAGTACAAAAAAGCTCTATCAGAAATGATAAAGCTTTTTTGTTGAGTTTGTCCCGTGCTAAAATTAAGTTGACCTAAAAAGGACTTATTTTATTTGAGCAGCATAATTTTTTGAACTTGCGTATTTGTACCTGCTGTTAATCTTGCAAAATAAACTCCGGAAGTTAGGTGGTTTGCACTCCAATTAAATTTATAATTACCGGCTTGCAGGTTTTTGCTAACAACGTTTGCAACTTTTTCTCCAAGCGTACTATATATTGCAAGAGAAACAAATGCCCTATTAGGAATTGAAAAGGAGAATGTTGTACTTGGGTTAAATGGATTTGGATAATTTTGTTTTAAGGTAAATGATTTAGGAATTTCGGAATCAGAGTTTTCAATTCCTGTAATATTTGGTTTTGAAATAAACCATACCGCACGATCCCAAACCGAGGCGACATAATACTTACCGGTAGAATAAATTTGGGATACGCTTTTTGCTCCAATTCCGTCACTTTTAGAAACCCAAGTTTTACCATCATCACTAGATAAAAACACGCCATTGTTTGTGGCTGCAAAAACTAAATTATCGTCAGTATAGAAAGAGTTCACAGTATTTCCATCACCAAGCCCCGTTGCAACACTCCATGAATTTCCGTCATCAGAATATAAAACTTGTGGATTTGAAATATCCCAAATGAAAACTATTATTCTTCCATTACTTTCGGTATATGCGTTTATTCTACTTGGATCGCTTATACCTGTTGTGCCAAGTTCCATCCAGGTAGCACCATCATCGGTAGTTTTATATAATTTATCCGATTTCACATAAACTGTATTACCAACAACTTCAATACTGGCAATAAAAGTTACCGGGACAGTATTACTATTCCATGTAGCACCTGCATCATCAGAAAAGTATAACATCCGTTCTGAATTAAGTTGTCCGGCTAAGAATATTTTAGAATCTCCGGCTTTAAATGCTGAGGCGAAAAAATTTGCAGGTAAACTACCTGAAATATCTATCCAAGTATCACCGGCATCTTCAGATTTAAATATTCCACTGAATGAATAAAGAAAAAGAATATTATTTTGAGAAAGTATTTCAGAATACGTTATAGTGCTATCGGGAAGTGTTACCGGAGCCCACTCACCCGGATAAGCTCCAATACTGTAAACTCCATTTTCGAAGGTAGTAAATAGGTTCCTGTTTGCTAAGGCAAATCCTCTCGTATTACCATTATATATAAGTCCACTACTAAATTCTGACCAACTTGCTCCCCAATCTTCACTTTTTAGTATACCACTTGTTGTTCCGACATAGACAGCACCTCCACCAATATACAATTGGTGAGCTGCATAAAATGGAGGAATCCCAAGTTGTGTCCACGTTAGTCCAAAATCGTTGGTTGTATAAATGGTTGGAAGTATAGTTGAAGCATCTTGTGTTAATATTATATAAATATTTTCTTGAGATAAAATTGGTGTAGAATAAAAGTATTCACCTCCGCCTCCGGGTAATCCGGACGAAGTTTCTTCTACCCATGTATCTCCTTCATCTGTAGAAGAATATATTATCATTGAGGCAAATCCAGATATTAGTCCATATATTTTTTCTTCACCAGAACCGAAATTATGAACCATAATAGAAAAACTGGAAAAAGCAGGTATTCCGTCGCTGTTTTTTTTAACCCAATTAACTCCACTATCAACAGAAACAAAAACACCTAAATTTGTTGAGGCATATATATTGAGACCATACTTTAATATACTGGTTAAACCATTTGCAACCATTCCATTGGCTTCATGCCAAGTAACGCCTTGATCTGCTGAATAGTGAAGGGGGGAACCACTACTGGTATTAGCTGCAACAAAAATCACATTATCTACATATGATAAATATGATGCAATATATGGCAATTCAAGGCTGGTTTGGGCCCAGTTTGCACCTTCATCATTAGATATAAAAACAGTATGTACACCGTCAGCACTACTTGCAGTAACCAAAAAGTTAGTCCCAACTTTTATAAGAGACTGTATGTAAAAATCCCCTGGAATTCCATTATGGGCTTCTACCCAATTATCTGAACCGGGAGATGTTTTGTAAATTCGGCTCGAATCTATATATGAGAAAACGATATCAGAATCAGCATATAATATGTTTGCACTACCTCTTGGTCCGTTTTGTTGGAACCATTGAGCATATGATGTTCCTGAAAGCAAAACAATAAATAGTATTAAGTAGTATTTTTTTAGTTTATTAAACATTTTAAACTCCATATTTTTATTTTAAATTTTGAAAGGCAACCGCAATTGTAAAAAGACTTTTTTTCATCTTAGCCTCCTGTTTTTTTATTATTTTATTGTTTGTATTTATTTAGAATTAAAATAATTTTATTGTGCTGTTAGAATTAAACTCTTAACAATTTCAGAAACAATCAGGTAGTTTTTATTATTGGAAGAAACTTCTCTATATTTAACAACTTGTAGCTAATTTCACCACTTAAAGAACTTATTTTTGAAGATTCAATTTTATAAGACCCATTATTTGGTAAATTCTGCTCTGACACAATGCTTTTAGAATCACTTACAGAAATTAAATTGATAAGAATTTTTTCATCTGATAAACCGGTAATCGTCCAATTAATTGTAATTCCAGTGGATTTTGAAATTATACTATTATTCTTTGGTGATGTTACATCAAATATACGAGGACTTTTAACTTCTCCTGAGAACGACGAAATTTCTCCGTTGCCGGATACGCTCCATTGGTGCATGGAATTGTCAAAAGTAACATTACCTAATAGGGTAGTACTTCCGGGTCCCGGTTTGATATAAAATACTTTCCCATCTTGTGTATTCTTACTTAGATCATTATTATTAATACTCACAGTGCCTCCATCAATCATTGACCCAAATTGAGCATATCCCATTACAAGCCCAACTACCGGAACACCTGGAAGTCCGGAATCAAAATCATAATACACTGTAGCTAAAATTCCATTAATATCTGCTGACTCTGTAATACTTGGCATTGGTTGCCCACTGGAATTCGATGACTCATTATTATTAATTGGTTCTAACGGGGAATCTTTCTGACAAGAAGTCGCAAAAAAAATAGTTAGTAAAATTACTGCTGTATATTTCAAAGATTTCATATCTTCTCCTAATTATTAGTTATAAATGTTTGTACTCAAATTTTGTATAACCGCTTTAAACAAATACTTATCTTTTTGAGTTGGTACAACATATTGTTGTTTGTTTGTTATATCAATTAGTCATATGTCGTATTAATAAAGATGTTGGAATTATAGAAATATAAGTTGCAAAAAAGAATTAATGAGTTCACTCCGAAAAGTAATATTTTCATTAACTTCACGTTTCAACGTGGGAAAATGAGTTAAAAACATACAATCCCAAACAGGCTTTAACCCATTTGGAGCTTTTCGGAGTAGGCTCATTAATGGTAATCGTTTATAGCAACAACTTGAACAGCTAAATTATCTAATTGTTAAAAATTAAATCATTAATCCAACAAGTTCACAATTGTTAAGTGTAACAAATAGCTATTTGAGAAGTAACATTTTTTTCGTGATTTGAATATTTTCTCCACTCAAGGAATAAAAATATACGCCTGATGGAAAGTTGTTTGCATCAAGATTAACTTTTTGAAATCCCGCGGATAATTCTCTATCAACGAGAGTTTTAACTTTTTGACCCAACATATTATAAACTGTTAATTTGTAATTTCCTTTAGTTACAATATTAAACGAAATTATAGTTGAAGGATTAAATGGGTTTGGATAATTTTGGAATAGTTTAAAATTGAAATTATTTAGCTCAATATCATCTACTGAGGTAGGATTATAAATTGTGTAAACAAAAGCTTCTTTTTTCTTGTAGGCTCCTACTATAATATCATTAATTCCATCATTATTAACATCAAAATTTCCAGCTACGGAATTTCCAAAAAAATTGTTTGTAGTTCTACCTGTGATAGTAACATCTGCGTAATTATCCATTGTACTATCACCAAGAAAAACATAAGCCCGTCCAGTTACAGTTACGTAACCGCCGGCTCCAACAATTACATCATCATAACCATCAAAATTTATATCACCCGCTGAAGAGACAGAAACCCCAAATTCACTTCGCGACTTTTCTCCTGTTAAAACTACAGCAGCGGTATCTGCCATTGTAATATCGCCATAATATATATAAGCCCTCCCTGTAGCATTCTCATATGCTTTTGCTCCAATAATTATATCGTCGTAACCATCATTATTTACATCACCCGCAGTGCTAACAGACCATCCAAAATTTTCAGTATTTTCTTTACCTTCTAAAACTATATCGGCTGAGTCTTTCATTGTAGTTCCACCAAAATAAATTAACGCTCTACCATTACTGCTGTTAAATCTGGGAGACCCAATAATCACATCATCAAATCCATCATTGTTGACATCACCGGCAGTTGAAACAGATGCTCCGAAAAAACTATTTACTTCTGATTCTGTTAGTTGAATATCAACTACATTATCCATTGTGCTACCACCAAAGTAGATATAAGCACCTTGGTCTAAACTGTTTCCTCCTGCACCAATAATAATATCGTCAAAGCCATCATTGTTTAAATCGCCTGCTCCAGCAAGGGAGACTCCAAAATATGGAGTTACTTCTGTGAATAATATGTCAACAAGGTTATCCATATTGGTACCACCGAAAAAGAGACTTACACTCTGTATTCCAAAATTTTCTTCGAAAGATTTTACAATAATATCATCGAAACCATCATTATTTACATCGCCTGCAGAAGCCATTGTTCCAAAGGAATAAGTTGTAATTATTACATCAGCAGTATCATCTATTTCCTCACTTCCATAGTAGATATAAATTAATGAATCGTTTCCGGAAACAATTACATCATCATAACCATCGTTGTTTACATCGCCTGCACTAGAAACCGATGTGCCAAAAAAAGAGGAATCTTCCGTAAAAGTTTGCAATAAGGTTGCCTGGCTATATATGGCATTATTACTTACAAACACAATTGAAACAAGCAGTAAAAATATATACTTTTTCAGAACACACCTCATTTTTATTTATTGATTCATTAAAATAGAATCTTAAAACATTACACTATTTCTACTCGAATTTTATTGTGTAAAGATATTCCGGAATGGTCTTTATTTCAATTAGGCATACAGCGTATTTTGGTTTCCATAAATAGTTTTAGTCGTATACCTTATTGAGTTATCAGAACTTCATATCTAAATTTGGTTAACAATTAATAAGAGAAGGGACATTATGAAAAATTTGATATTAGTTTTATTTTTAACTGAAATTGAATTTGCACAATGGACCCCTTTGGGAACAGCCAACGGATTTTAATCCAATGCATTACAAATGCAAGTAATTGGAATTGTTGGTTCAGAAACAATTGTTTGTACAATACAGGATAATAATGGAGTTATCTGGAAAAATCCAAATGGAGATTATCCGAAGAGTTCCCCCTATTTTTTGGGCTCTGTAGAAATAAATGGGGACATATATTTTGGTTCATCAATGCCGAGAATTGGAGTTTATATGTATACTTTTTTGTTTCATGGACAGAGGGAAATAAGAAAATTCCTTTGTTAAAATAGAAATAGCATTTTTATATCAAAGAGTAAAACAATTGACTGTAACAGAAAAACAAAAGGGATTATTTCCACAAGGATTTAATACTTTTTTTATTGTGCGTTAAATAATATTATGCTTCAATCCCTTCTTAACAGCTTTCATTTTATTATTTACCTGCAGTTTTTTGTATATGTTTTCGATATGTTTTCTTACAGTAGAGGGTGAAATAAAAAGATTCTCCGCTATTTCATTGTAGTCTAATCCTTGGCTAAGTTGGTCAAGAACTTCTATCTCTCTTTTTGACAAACAGAAATTTTCTTTTTCTTTTTCCGGAATTACACGATTTGGATTACGTAATATTTCTAATGATTTTGCTGCAATTGTTGGAGACATTGGAGCGCCTCCATTCATTACCATTTTTATTCCATTGAAAATGGTATCGGGACTTTCATCTTTTAATAAGTAGCCCATTGCTCCAGCTTGTATTGCATTAAAAATATTTTCTTCATCATCAAATACTGTTAAAATAATAACTTTAAGTTGCGGATATTTTTCACGAATTATTTCTGTTGCAGAAATTCCATTCATTTCCGGCATTTTAATATCCATTAAAATAATATCAATATTATGATTTTCGTTCAACTTTTGAAGAAGATCTTTTCCGTTTTTTCCGCGAAATTTGAATTCAATTTCATTTTTAAACAGCTCCAATTTTTCTTTAATAGAAGTGGCTAAAAAATTATTATCTTCCGCTATTGCAATTCTTATTTTCATGTCTATCTTTCTTTAAAAATTGTTCATAGAAACACACCCCGAAATACTGCAACCAAAACCGGACAAGAAACAACTTTTCAGCATGCCTAATCATTTATTAAGGAAACGGAGTGCATTATACTTTATCTTTCTTACACATTAAAGTAATAACTCGCGATGTATATCTTCAATAAGTCATTTGCCTTATTTTATACCACTATTACAAGTAATCTTTGTTCCATTTTTGTTGCTTGAAAGTGAAAATACAGCACCTGCCTCTTCACATCTAAATTTCATATTACTAATCCCGTTTCCCATTTGAACATTTGAAATATCAAATCCCTTTCCATTGTCTTTAATAGTTAGTTCAAAACCATTATCAGTATCTTTAAAGACAACTTCAATTATATTTGCTTCAGCATATTTAATTGTATTTTGGATGGCTTCTTGTACAACTCTGAACAAGTTTAAAGTTTGTGTGGATGAAAGAGTAATTTCAGAATTTGTGTTGTTAGTAATATGTATTTCAATATTTGTTAATATCTGTTTTTTAAGCTCAGTTAGTTTTAAAACCAATTGCTTCAAATTACTTTCATCGTTTTTCATTGCCCAAATTGTTTGTCGTAATTCATTGAGTGTAGTTCTCCCAAAATCACTCAATTTTGTAAGAGTTGAAATATATTTTTTATCTTTACCACTATATGTTAAATTATCAATTGAGCTAATCATAAAAGTTAAATTGGAGCCGATATTATCGTGTAGTTCACGGGATATTCGTAATTTTTCATCCGATATCTTGTTTTCAAACTCCACTTTTGTAAGTTTGTTTTTTAATTCTAACTCAGTTTTTATTTGTTTGTGTTTGTATTTTTGGAACCGATAAATTCCAATTGAGATTATTAAGATGATAATGGAAATAATTGCTGCAAAGATAATATGATCTCTTTCTTCTTTCAATTTAAATCTATATTTGGTTAATTCTTTATTCTTTTTCTCAGTTTCATAATCTAACTCTAATTCCGCAAGTTTTAGCTTTGTTTCTTTATCAAGGACACTATCTTTTTTAGTTATGAACTTCTTAAAACTGAAAAAAGCTTTTTTGTAATTTCCTTTTTGCTCATAACATTTTGTTAATTGTTTATGTGCATACTCAAAAATGTAACTATAGCCTAATTTCTTTGAGAGTTCCAAGCATTGTTTATATTTTGAAATTGCCGAATCTATATTACCCATTTGCAAGTATGTTTCTCCGTAAAACATTAAATTTTCAGCTTTTCCAAAATTCCCTTTTTCATGTTTTCTGTAATTATCTGATTTAGTTAAATAACTAAAGCTTTTCTTGTAATTCTTTTTCATAGCATAAATTCCGGCAATATTATTCAAGCTAAATGGAATGCCGTTTGAATCAGATTGAATTTCTTTTATTTGTAGTGCTTTTTGATAATAGTATAGCGCACTATCCAAATCATTAGTCATTTCTTTAATTACGCCATAGTGATCGTATAATGTGGCAAGAATAGATTTGAAATTTTTATCTTCTGCAATTGAAATGCCGTTATTAATGTACTTAACTGCTTTTTTTATATTAGCCCTTTTTAAATTATAACCAAACTCCCCTGTAAGAAACGCAAAATTACGTAGTGAATCTAATTGGTAATAGATTTTCAGAGCTTTCAAGTAAACTTTTGTCTGCTTCTCATATTTACCGTTCAGTCCATAAGCCAACCCAAGTTTTTGTAAAGAAACAGCTTCACCATATTTGTAATTAATTGACTGGGCTTTTTCTAAATTGGAATGAAATATTTTAATGGAATTCCGAGTATTTGAAACAACATATTTATAGGGAATAGAATTTGTAGAGTCGATTTCTAGTTTAATTTTTTGTCCGTTTACATGAGTATTTAAAATAACAAGAAACGGTAGTACTAATACCAAGTTAATAGGTTTTCTGCCCATATAGAATTAATTTTTATTAGAATAATGAAAAATGGCATATGTTTTATTTTACAATTAATAATACAAAAATTAAATATTTCATACAATCAATTTTTGCTGTTTATAAAATGTTCTGCTCAAATATATTAATAACTTTAGCATTACAATGCTAAATCTAAAATTGGAAACGAATAAAAGGATAGCGAGTAATCAATTCGGATAAATGATATAATTTTAATTTTTCACAATAAATACACGTAAAAATGACAGCTTTACTTATTCACATGATAATTTAGCAGTGTAAACTAAAAAATATTTTTTAACTGTCCGATGTTCAAAAAACTTTGCTGCTGTTTTTTGCCTTTTATCCATAGTAATTTCAAATGATGTAAAACACATCCGAATTTGAGCGTGATGCGCAGCATTGGAATGATAGTTGTTCCTTTATAGCTTGAGCATAAAATATTTTAACAAACAAAAATCATTATGAAATACGGACAATTTAATTATCACAAAATAATGTTCTATTTGGATATTTTCACTTCCAAAGAGGAAAAAAAAGCATATCTAAAGCATTTGAACAGAGAGTTGGACAGGGTATTGGATTGTTTTGAAAAGCCAAAAATTCTTCCTCTTAGAAATTATGCGGATTCAAATATAACTATGCAGGACTGCTGCGTGGAATTTATCGATTTCATTAAACTAATGGTCGATAAATATTCACCGTCTTTTCCAGACAGACGTATTCCGAGCAATGGGCAATTACAGCAATTGGTTAAAGGTGAAATACTCGACTATAAAAAACTCAAAATAATAGTTTTTGATCTTCTTGAGGAACTAGAAGAAATACCCAGAATTTCAAAACAAGCAACAGAAGCAATCGGGACTATCCAAAAACATTCGGAGCTTCTGCCGAATAAAAATTTAGTTGACAATGAAATATCTCAGGAAAACAAAAAGGCACACTACAAAGAACCTATGGTTAGCAAACGTGTTTTTTTTTCCAACTCTAAAGAAATAAAAACATTACAACCCGCTGAAAATAAAACCGAGCCGGAGAATACTAAAATTATCTGGCACGGCAGTACTTCTTCTTTAAGAAAATTATTTTTTCTACTGGCAAAGGAAAACTTGTTGAAGGATGTTTCCGCAGATAAAAAATTGAGTTTTATTGATAAATTTATCGTAAACAGAGCAGGAAAAAAATTCCAACTTTAGTGTATGGAATAAAATCCCTAAAAGAATTTACATGTAAAGGATTGTGTACTTAGCATTATTAAATTTTTGAATACTTCAATTCCTTTAGAACTCTATTTTTGTAATTTCTTCCTATAGTAAGTTCTTTTTCCCCAATCTCAATTGAAGAAGCGGTAAATGCGTTTATTTTTGGTAATGAAACAATAAACGATCTATGGATTCGCAAAAAACGGTCTTTGGGTAATTTAAGCTCCAAGTCACTAATTGTTGATTTTGTAGTTACCCGTTTTGAAGTTGTGTGAATGGTTACGTAATCTTTAACACATTCAATAAAAAGTATTGTATTGAGAAATATTTTAACTACTTTTTTATTTTCCTTAACATAAATAAAATCTCTATTAGATTCGTTACTTTCTGTTTTGTACGAAAGGACTTTAATATCGATTTGGTAATATTTATTTATTGCTTTAAGAAATCTTTCAAAAGATATGGGCTTTAGTAAATAATCAACTACGTCTAATTCAAAACCATCAATTGCGTATTTTCTGTAAGCTGTTGTTATAATTATTTTTGGCGGATTACGGAGTGATTTAAGAAACTCCAAACCTGTTATCTCAGGCATTTGTATATCGAGAAATATCAAATCAATATGCCTCTTATTAAGTATTTCAAAAGCGGTTACCGCATTATCGCATTTGGCAATAAGTTCAATATCCTCCATTTTTGCAATATATGATTCAATTATTTCTTGGGCTAACGGTTCGTCTTCTACTATTAAGCATTTCGTTCTCATCAATTAAATCTATTCCTTTTCATTAACAATTTCAAGTTTTACTTCAAAACACTCACTTTTATCATTTATTTTTAATGTATATCTTTTTTTATATATCATTTCTAACCTTTTTTTTACATTGGTTAAGCCAATACCTCCGCTCACCGGTAACATTTTCATTTTAGGTTTTGTGTTTGAAATTACAAATAGAATTTTTTTGAACGAAATCTCAAGATTAATATCTATTTTTGATTCTTCATTGTTCTTACTTGCGCCATGTTTAAAGCTGTTTTCAACCAAAGGGAAAAAGATAAGCGGTGTAATTTTTTTCCCCGCAGAATTGCCGGAAATTACAAAGTTGACTTTTAAGCGATTCCCGTACCTTAGTTCCTCAAGCGAAATATAGTTTTTTATTACCGTTATTTCTTTTTCCAATGAAATTGAATCTTCATTACATTCGTACAATATATAATTTAAAATTTCCGAAAGTTTTAGAACAACCTCAGGAGATTTGTCCGATTTTTTTAACGTCAATGCATATAAATTATTCAACGTATTAAACAAAAAATGGGGATGAATCTGTGACTTTAAGAAACTTAACTCAGCTTCTAATTTTTCAGTAATCAACAGTTGATTTTCCTTTTGGGAAATGTACCAATGTTTAAGAACTTTGATTGTTGATGCAAAAAACACAACACCCATTATCCCGATTAGTCTAAGATAAATATCGAGCGATGTACTGTTAAAATCACCTGACTTTTCACCGTTTAAAATAGATACAGGGAGAAATATTAGTAAAATAGATATTACAATTTCAAGATATGCTGAAGCCAATATCACATATACAGTATGAATAATCACATTTTTATAATCCTTTTTAAGCAAAAACCGTGGGATAATAAAATACAGTGTGTAGTAAGTAGCTCCCATATAAATCGGGAGAGTCGCAAGTAAATGACTAAATACTACTGTTGCATTACCGCTTAGTCTGGTATAAACAAACGTAAAAAAAACAAGCACGGCAATCCAGAAAAGGATGTGCTGCAAAATTCTTCCGGCTTTAGATTTTATGTAAAATGCTTTTGCTTTCATGAAACCAAATTAACAAAATAAAATATTCCAAACAGATTATAGAAATTTATTATGATTTTAACATACAAAATCGACAAACAGCATATAACTACCTACAAATAACATAAAACAATTCTTTAACAACGTAAATATTAGCAAAACGGTTTTATATCAGTCGCAAACCACCGCTTGTCTATAAAGTAAAATGGCAAACTTAAAAAACAATATCTTGGTTTAAGTTTTTCTGAAACAAATAAAATCAAACGGAGGAAACATGACACAACTATATTTGGAAAGCGGAATGTACGGCAATTTGCTTTTATTGATGCTTATTGCTTCTATTATATTTGTTATTCTTACTGCTCGTAAAGTATTTGCCGGCAAAAACGTAGGTATTACAATTATTAAAGAAGATATTGAAACCATTTTCAGAGTCGGCATTTTATGTGCCGGAACCGGATTTTTAGGGACAATACATGGACTGTATCAAGCTATGGACGTAATCTCAAAATCGGCAGCTATTTCACCACAGATTGTTTTTCAAGGTATAAAGGTTGCTCTCGGTACAACTGTTATCGGATTTATAATTTTTGTCATTCTATCAATAACCGGATTTATTCTTCAATTTATTACAAAGATGAAATTGAAATAATTACACATAATTCACAATTTAAAATTATTATTCCGGTTTTCTGTCCTGACAGAAATACCGGAATGATATTTTTCTGTCCAGCTTGAACTTAGCAAAAACCTGGGCTTCTTAACAGCCGTTTCAAAGAGTCATATTCACAAATAAGCCAAATGTTTTACACACGAATTGCTTTAAAACATTTCTTAAATTAACAGTATTTCACCCTTTACAAATTACTAAATATTCAGAAATTCATCCCAAATTTTATATAACTCGTAAGTTGCAATAATGTCACTTCCACAATACACGGCAATGTCTTTGTTTAGCCCTGCATTATAAAGCTGCTTTACGTCCATTCCGGTTACCCCTTTTGATTTTGGCGATTCTACTCCGAATGCGCGGCAATAAAAATCAAGATTAAATTTTTTCACAAGTCCGTGATAGGTAAACATTTCCAATAAATCAACGTGGTGTGAAATGTCGTATCTGTTTTTAAGAAAATTCACCGAAGGTTTAACTTTCAGCATTGCAGAGCGTGTCATTAAAAAGGGAATGTCGAATTGTCTGCCGTTGAATGTAATTATTTTTCTGGCTTTTTTGATATACTCCCAAAATAATCTGAGCATTTCAGCTTCGTTCGTAGATTTATAATGAACTTTTTTATCCTCGTTTTCCCATTCCTCATCTTTTCCTTCAAAAAGCACATACGAATTTCCGGTTTCGGTATTCAGCATTCCTATTGCAATAACTTTTGCCGTAAGCGGATACAAACTTAACAACCGAATTGCTTCTTCCTGTTTCTGTTCTCGAAGAGTTTCATCCGTTTCTTTATCGGCATATCGCAGAATGAATTCCTGTTGCGATTCGCTTAACTGCCCGATATCACTTCCGACTGTTTCAATATCAAAAACAATTTCCATGGCTTTCCTCCACTTCAGAGTATTGTAAA
>CAZXDS010000007.1:24849-35472 GCA_964639525.1 uncultured Melioribacteraceae bacterium
GTTTCAATATCAAAAACAATTTCCATGGCTTTCCTCCACTTCAGAGTATTGTAAACTTAATTATTTAGAATTAAATGGGGTAAAAAGAGAAAAACTATTGAGTAATTTCTCAATCTCTAATTGACTTCATTTATATAAAATTATTTGCAATTATCTTCAATAAATCGAAAACTGCTAATTATTTTTCCGATTCAAACCTATTTACAGCGTCAAAAAACTCTTTTGGTAAAGGAATGGATTTTTTCTTTTCAGTGTCAAAATGAACTACGGCACCGCCGCCGGCAGCGATTATTTTTTCTGATTTTTTCTTTTGAACTAAATGCGAAAGTTTAAAACTTGAATTATTTACTTCAATAATTTTTGTGTGAATTATAAGTTCATCCTCGAAAACGGCAGATTCAAAATAATCACAATGATTATGCACCATTATGATGTATGAGCTTTTATTTAAAAATTTTTTGAGTTCATATTTCTCAACCAACTGTTTCACATAACTGATTCGTGCATCTTCAAAATAATTAAAATACACCGCATTGTTTAACACACCCATCAAATCCACTTCATGAAATTTAACCGTTTCATTTATTTTATGATGATATAAGTTTAAGTTAAATTCTTTTTTCAATTCTTTCTTCTCTTTGTCTAATATTTAACGATTAAAATTTTAATTTAATGTATGCATAAATCAGGCTCTATTTTTTAATTAACAGAATACAATTAATAAAATTCAACCGAATAATCTACAAACTCTTTCCCGTCATAATTAAATTTGGCACTAAAAAATTTATCACTGTCTAACCAAGGGATAAAATATTTGTCCCCGTCCCAAAGATTTATATCAAGCAATTCTTTATCGGGAATCCATTTCAGATTACCTTCGGGAGAATCAATTAATTTTCCCTCAAACTTATCAACCACAAAAACAAAAACGTACCAATCATCTTTTTCGTCAAACATTGGAAATGTGATAAACCCTTTAAGTTTTAACTTTTTAACTATCAATCCTGATTCTTCTTCTATTTCACGAATTGCACACTCTTCAGGTGTTTCGCCGAGTTCAAATTTCCCACCGAGTCCGTTCCATTTCCCTTCGTGATAATCGTTTTTCTTCTTTACTCTATGAAGCATCAAAGTGGAATCGTTTTTACGAATATAGCAAAGTGTAGCAAGTTTCATTGTTTGATATTTTAATATTTTAGATTCAATTTAATGCTGTATTTATTCCGCATAAAATTTAAGATACGGCTCTTCTTTCATTAAATAATTTTTCACATAATCCTCTACACCATTTTCAACAGAAGTAAACGGTTTATCGTATCCTGCCTCTTTTATTTTATCCATTTTAGCTTCTGTAAAATATTGATACTTGTTTTTTAAGTAATCCGGCATTTCAATATATTCTATATTTACAGGTTTTCCCATTGCATTAAAAACTGCTGTAACCAAATCATTCCAAGTTCTTGCCTTTCCGGTACCAACATTAAAAAGACCGAATATTTCTTTGTTTTCATAAAAAGAAACCGCCATATCTACAGCATCTTTTACGTAAATAAAATCGCGTTTCTGCTCACCGTCTTTATAATCATTATTATATGATTTGAACAATTTAACCTTACCGGATTCTTTTATTTGTCCGTACGCTTTGTGTATTACGCTGCGCATATCATCTTTGTGGTATTCATTCGGACCATAAACATTAAAGAATTTGAGTCCGACAACTTTTTTGTTAATACTCATTTTCCTCAGCCACAGATCAAACATTTGTTTAGAATAACCGTACATATTTAAAGGACGCAAATTTGATATCTCAGCTTGGTCATTATAACCTGCGGTGCCGCTACCGTAAGTTGCTGCTGAAGAAGCGTAAATAAAATGTGCCCTGCGCGGCATACAATATTTTACAAGTTCAAGCGAATATTTGTAATTATTTTGCAAAAGATAATCTGCATCTTTTTCTGTGGTGGAAGAACAAGCTCCCATGTGAAATACCGTATCAATATTAAAAGGAACATTTTCTTCCAAGAGGAGATTGAAAAATTTATCCTTGTGATAAACATCCGTAAACTTTAATCCATTAATATTTTTCCATTTTTCACCAATTCCCAAATGGTCAACTATTATAATATTTTCATGACCGAGATCATTTAATTTTGAAACAATGTTACTTCCTATAAAACCCGCACCGCCGGTAACTACTATCATTTTATCCTCCAAACACACTTTATAATTTTTGCTTAAACCAATTTAATTATAATCGGTTTTATTAACAAAAAAAACCGAATACTCCTATCGAGGCATATCTAAAAAAAAGAGTGCAAACAGTTACTTTAACCAAATAGAAAATGAAATTAGTGAGAACAATTGTCCCGATATTTATGTAATTGTAAAGCCGACTTTCCCGGTCGGCTTACTTGAACAATGTGCACTAATGTAAATTTTTTTTTTACTTTTTCTGCTCAGTGAAAATGAATATTGTTTTTCTTCCATCTACCCATATTTTAGAAAACGAACCGAAGAGTTCAGCATAACATTATAATTAACAAATTATGAAACAAACTTGCTCTTTGCATCATGAAATTATCGTCTTCAGAGAAAATACTTTTCGGGTTGTCAAATTACAGCAGAATAATAAATTCAAATTAGTTATTTTTGTGTGATTTAATTTACAATATAAAGGAGTAATTATGACAGCAAATATTGATATGATTCAAAAAGTTTATGCAGGTCTTAAAGAAAAACAAGACCTTGTCAAATCTGTGTTAAACAGACCAATGACATACGTTGAAAAAGTTCTCTATTCACATCTTTGGGATTCTGTTAAAACAGCTTATACCGGCGGAAAAGATTACGTTGATTTATCACCGGACAGAGTTGCAATGCAGGATGCAACCGCTCAAATGGCTCTGCTGCAATTTATGCGTGCAGGCAAAAAGAAAACTGCTGTTCCAAGCACAGTTCACTGCGACCATTTAATTCAGGCAAAAGTTGGCACCGAAGCTGATTTGGACAGAGCAAAAGATGAAAATGCAGAAGTATATGATTTTCTGAAAAGTGTTTCTCAAAAATACGGCGTTGGTTTTTGGAAACCGGGTGCAGGAATTATTCACCAAGTAGTTCTTGAAAATTATGCTTTCCCGGGCGGAATGATGATCGGTTCGGATTCGCACACGCCAAATGCAGGCGGACTTGGTATGATTGCAATCGGAGTCGGCGGTGCTGATGTTGTTGACGTAATGGCAGGAATGCCGTGGGAATTAAAATGGCCGAAATTAATTGGAATTAAGCTCACCGGAAAACTTTCCGGATGGACTTCCCCTAAAGATGTAATTCTTAAAGTTGCCGGAATTTTAACGGCAAAAGGCGGAACCGGAGCAATTGTTGAATACTTTGGCGAAGGTGCTCAATCACTTTCCTGCACAGGTAAAGGAACAATCTGTAATATGGGTGCGGAAATCGGAGCAACTACTTCTACTTTCGCGTTTGATGATAGTATGGTTAGATATTTAAATGCAACCGGAAGAGCTGATGTTGCAGAGTTAGCTTCACAAAATGCAGAACTTTTAAGAGCTGATGATGATGTTTATGCCAATCCCGAAAAATATTTCAATCAAGTAATTGAAATTAATCTTGATGAATTGGAACCACACTTAAACGGTCCTTATACTCCGGACAGAGCTTGGCCGATTTCCAAAATGAAAGAAGCTGTAAAAGAAAATGATTTTCCTGAAGAACTGAGTGTCGGTCTTATCGGAAGCTGTACAAACTCAAGTTACGAAGACATTGACCGTGCGGCAAGTATTGCAAGGCAGGCACTTAACAAAGGATTAAAAGCCAAATCAAAATTCACAATTACACCGGGTTCCGAACAAGTTCGTGCTACAATTGAACGTGATGGACAGTTGGCAACTTTAACTGAGTTCGGCGGAGTAGTTCTTGCAAATGCCTGCGGACCTTGCATTGGAATGTGGGACAGAATGGATAATCCCGAAAGCAAAAGAAACAGTATTGTTACTTCATTTAATAGAAATTTTGCAAAAAGACAGGACGGTAATCCTAATACTTTGGCCTTTGTTGCTTCGCCAGAAATGACAACAGTTCTTGCTCTTGCCGGGAAAATTACTTTTAACCCTGAAACTGATACTTTAAAAAATGATAAGGGAGAAGAAATTAAACTCGACACTCCTTTTGGTGATGAACTTCCTAAAAATGGATTTTTATCAGCACCCGATGGATTTATTCCTCCTTCCGAAGATGGTTTTTCAACCGAAGTTGAAGTGAATTCGGACAGCAAAAGAATTCAACTGCTTGATAAATTTGCCGCTTGGAACGGAAATGATTTTGAAGATATGCAGCTTTTGTTGAAAGCAAAAGGTAAATGTACAACCGACCACATTTCAATGGCCGGTCCGTGGTTAAGGTTCCGCGGACATTTGGACAATATTTGCGATAATCTTTTCCTCGGTGCAATTAATTATTATACTGAAAAAGCGGGTGAAGTTAAAAACCAAATTACCGGTGAATATAAAAACGTAAGCAAAGTTGCCCGAGAATATAAAGCGGAAGGACTTGGCTGGGTTGTTGTTGGCGATGAAAATTACGGTGAAGGCTCAAGTCGCGAACATGCCGCAATGGAACCGAGACATCTCGGCGGAAAAGCAATTATTGTCCGCAGTTTTGCCCGTATTCATGAAACCAATTTGAAAAAACAAGGAATGCTTCCGTTAACCTTTGCCGATGCCGCCGATTACGATAAAGTTCAGGAAGACGATAGAATTAGTCTTTTGGGAATAAAAGAATTGGTTCCCGGTTCAAAAATTAAAATGGTTATGAAACACAAAGACGGAACAACCGACGAAGCTGTTTTGAATCAAACAATGAATGCAAACCAAATTGAATGGTTCAAAGCAGGAAGTGCTTTAAATTTAATTGCGGCACAAAATAAAGAATAAATCAGATGCTCATAATACTATTCTGAAATTGTTTTCGGCAGTGCAGATAAATTTGCACTGCCGAATCAATATTTAAATTGTTATCAAACCACATGCTTGTTGTTATTTATATTTCTATCCTTGTCATCACACCGTGCAATTTGTTGTATGGCAAATGATAAAAATGAACAAACGGCGGGGATAATTTTTTCATAATTGCATACAATTTTAACAACGGACGCTTGGCAAGAATATCGTCAACACCATAAAAGATTATCTTTTCCGTTACACCATTATCTTTTAGCAACTGATGAATATCAATTACTTCCAAATAACCTTTTTCAATTTTAACTCCCGAAAGTCCGGTTGTAATATTGTCAACTTTTTCAATGCGCACTCCGTATGGATCATCTGTTGTTGCTATAGAAACCAAAATATTTCTTTCATAAATGATGTTACTTCGCAGCATGCAGTGAACGACATACGGAGGCATCTCTTTAAAGTTTCTAGTGAAGAACAACGCCGAACCCTTAATGTTTCTGTCCAATTTGTAAACTTGTTTATAACTGTGCATAAACACATCCATCGGAAGTGGACGAAATGCTCTGTGCATTGATTTATTACCTGCCAACCATAATAAAATTACAAACAACGGACCGGCGGCAATAACAAGCGACCAAAAACCGCCGTGCGGTATTTTTTCAAAAACAGCAGCAAGGAAAAATATGTCAACAATTAAAACCAATATTGCGGCTGCAAGCTTAATGTTTTTTTTCTGCGAATGAAAAATCCAAATCATAAACATTGCACTAATTGTCATTGTTGCCGTAACTGCAAGCCCATAAGCAGCAGCAAGATTTTCCGATTGCTTAAAAAGAAAAACCATAAACAGAACTGCAATAAGCAAAACCCAATTTACAGCACCAATATATATCTGTGATTTTAAATGTGTGGATGTGTATTTTACTTTCATTAAAGGAAAAATATGAGTGTTAATTCCTTGATAAACCAAAGACATAATTGCACTAATCATTGCTTGAGATGCTATAATTGTAGCAAAAAGGGTAAGAATTAAAAACGGCACATACAGCAACGAAGAATATGATTTTACAAGTGCAAATAATAACGACTGCGAGTTTCCTGTTTCCAAAAGGAAGGCGCCTTGCCCGAAATAATTAACCACAAGAGCAACAAATACAAAATACCACGCATGTTTAATCGGTTTGCTGCCGAGATGTCCCATGTCAGCATAAAGAGCTTCCCCTCCGGTCGCACATAAAATAACTTCACTTAAAACGAAAAATCCCGCAAGTCCGTTATGAAGCATAAATTCAATTGCATAATGAGGACTTACCGCCATAAGTATTTTCGGCGTATGTATAATTTGAAAAAATCCGGTTAAGAATAAAACGGAAAACCACAAAACCATTATCGGGCCAAACGATGTGGATACTTTTTCAGTTCCTTTAAATTGTACTGAAAATAAAAGCACTGTGATGATGCTTGTAATAATAATTACCGTAGAAGTAGAAATTTCTCCAATGCCGGGGATATAACGCAAGCCTTCAACAGCGGAAAGAATACTTATTGCCGGAGTAATAACGCCGTCGCCCATCAACAATGCTACACCTATATAGCCGAGAAAAGCTGCAAATCCTGCTTTTCGTCCTGATTTTAAAATTTTTGTAATTATCTCTTTTAAAACAATTATACCGCCTTCGCCTTTTATACTAAGGCTCATCGCGAGAATGCCGTATTCCAAAGTAACCAATATTATAAGCGACCAAACAATTAATGAAAGAACTCCCATCAAATTTTCGGGTGTTGGACTTAATAAAGTAAAAATTACGGTTAGTGTGTAAATAGGACTTGTTCCAATATCTCCGAAAACAAGTCCCATTGCCTGTACAATTTCTTTAAAGGATGAGAATTTTTTTTCGCCTTTCTGCAGCGGTTTTTCGTTTGTTTCCATTAACTATAGTTATTGTTAAAAATTATTTTTTAAAGATACGAAAAGAGACATAAGAATGGAATGGATATATTTAAACTAAAATATAAATTGGCATGTCTATTTGAACAGAAAAACAAACCTTTACCACAAAATTTTTTAAATACTTTCAATTTTATTTAAGCCGCAACATCTTTTTTGCTTGACCAAACTGCACTTTTGAACCGGAAGTAGATAATCTATAAATATAAACCCCGCTTGCCAATCCGCCTTTAACTGAGGAAGTATCAAAAATAATTTGATGACTACCCGAACTCTGTTTTTCATTCACAAGTGTTGCAATTCTACCTTTGATAGAGTAATTATATCCGGATCAATAAAACCTATATCCTACAAAGACGGATTAAATACTTATCTGTCGGCACATCATATCTTGTTAATACTATAGTTTGGGTTAAACTAACTGTTAAATCTTTTAACTTGCAATCAAAAACATATTCCCGATTCCAAACACTAAATCAGGGTCGAGTACTTTTTTCACTTTTATCATTTTGTTAATATTTTCCGAGCCGTACATTTCAAGCAGATAGTCGCGTTTTAATTTTCCTATACCGTGTTCGGCAGAAATTGTTCCCCCAAGCTCCACTGCCTTTCTGCATAAAACGCCATAAATATTTTTCGCAATGGCAAACTCTTGCTTGTCTTTCGGAATCATATTTACGTGCAGATGGGAATTGCCTATATGTCCGTATGTAATATATTTTAATTTAGCTCCGTTTATTTGCTCTTTGGCAAAGGAATAAAATTCGAGCAGCTTGTCGTCCGGCACGGCAGTATCAGTTCCGACTTTTGTAAAATTATTTTTCGAAAGATATTCGCTAACTTTTTGAGAGACTGCGTGACGGAAATTGATGAACTTCTCACGGGTTTTGTTATCAGTGGCAAACCAAGCATCCTCTGTATTTGCGTTATGCTTTTCAATTAAACGTATCCACAAATTTAGCGTCTCATTTTCATTGGCTTTTGTAATTTCCTGCTCGAACCAAATTGCCGCTTTTGAATTTTTCGGAATATTCGGGAAATTGTCAGCTACAAATTTCAAGGCAAAACCGTCAAAAAATTCGAGACTCAAAGCGTCAATATTGCTGCTTAATTTTTCATTTCGTGTTTTATGTGAAAGTTGCCGAGCTTCTCCCACAAAATTAAATGCGTCAATTTCATCATTAAAAAACACAATGCTCGAAAGTATTTTTTCAGGATAATCAATCAATCTGAGTTTGATTTCATAAATCAGACCGAGTGTTCCTTCGCTGCCGATAAACAGATCAATTCCGTCCATATTTTTCTTTGCAAAATAACCTGCGGCGTGTTTTGTGTCCGGCATTTTGTAATCGGGAATCGGCACAGAAATAATTTTGCCGGAATCTGTTTTTAATTCTAATTTATAATTTTCGGCAAATATTTCTCCGCGTTTCAGCGTTATTGTATCTCCGTCAGCAAGAACAACTTTTAATTGAAGCACAAAATTCCTTGTCTGTCCGTATTTAAATGTTTTCGCTCCGGAAGCATTGGTGGCAACGGTTCCGCCGATAAAGCAATTCTGCTCAGTCGGGTCAGGAGGATAATAAAGACCTTTACTATTTATTGCTTTATGGAAATCACACAGTAGAACACCCGGTTCCAGTATGGCGAACTTTTCCTTTTTGTTTATAGAAAGTATTTTGTTCAGTTTTTCAGTTGAAATAACTATTCCGCCCTTTGGAATCCCGGAACCTGTTAAACCGGTTCTGTTGCCGGCGAGAGTAATTTTGCTTTTTTCGTTACGTGCGATTTTTATCGCTTCAATTATTTCGTTTTTATCGGCAGGGAAAAACACTTTACTGCAGCTGCCTTTATAATTTGCCGCATCGGCAAGATATGTTTCAAATTCTGATTTATTCGTTTTGATAATCATAACGAAATGTACGTAAAAATATTGAAATCTGCCAAACCTTCGAGGTTGCTGTTTTTAACCTCGAAGATTGCTTAGGGGTTCTAAACTGTTGATTTATTATGCCTTTTCATTATTTCTTCCCAAGAAGATAAACTTAACTGCTCGGATTCATCAATTAACATAATGGGAATGTCATCCTCAATTTTGTATCTTCTTCTCGTTTCTTTATCAGTTGAAACTAGTGTATTGTTATCTAAAACAAGGTCTGCCTTTGACTCAGGGCAGCACAAAATATCAAGTAAATCTTGACTAACCATTTAACTTCCTTTTGTATTTTTTGGTGGATATAAAAATATTCTTTTTCTACTTAAAGTAAGTGATTATATACTATTCACAAAGTGGTTTTTGGATTTTGATTTATAGAAAAACTCACTTTAGTCTCTCTTAAAAAGAGAGAAAATTTTTGTAAAATCCGAAAACCACTTTGCTTTGTGTATATAAAAGCAAATTAACTAATATTATGAATGATTTCCAAGATTAATTTATTAAATTCACACAATGAAACGAACATTTTTTGCATTATTTTAAAAATCTATGAACCAGTCTGGAAATGTAAAAACAATAATTAGTGATGGAATTGCAGAAATAAGTTTTTGGCATCCCAAAAGTAACTCTCTGCCCGGAAAATTATTGAGAGAATTAGCAAACAAAATTAGTGAAGCAAATCAAAACAAAAAGATTAAAATACTAATTCTTAAAAGTGAAGGAGACAAAGCTTTTTGTGCAGGTGCTTCATTTGATGAACTGCTTGCTATTGAAGATTTTGAAAGCGGGAAAAAGTTTTTTTCAGGATTTGCTCAAGTTATTAATGCAATGAGAACCTGTAATAAATTTATTATTTCGCGGGTACAGGGCAAGGCTGTCGGCGGCGGTGTAGGATTAATTGCCGCTTCAGATTACGCACTTGCGGTTAACTCCGCATCAATTAAACTTAGCGAACTTGCTTTAGGAATTGGTCCTTTTGTTGTTGGTCCGGCAGTAGAACGAAAAATAGGTACTGCGGCTTTTGCTGAAATGTCAATTGATTTTGACTGGCGTTCGAGCAGTTGGGCAAAAGAAAAAGGATTATATGCCGAGCTGTTCAGTTCAATTTCAGAACTTGATAAGGCGGTTAAAATACTTTCAGAAAAACTTGCGTCTTCAAACCCGGAAGCAATGCATGAATTAAAAAAAGTATTTTGGAAAGGAACTGAAAATTGGGATTTACTATTGGAACAAAGGGCTGAGTTAAGTGGAAGACTTGTTCTTTCTGAGTTTACAAAAAATTATATTCAACAATTTAAAAGGAAAAAATAAAATGGACAACACACCGGCAAATGAAACGGCGCACAATATAATTTCTGAAATAGAATATCAATCAGCTTCAATTGTAAGTAAGCAGATTATAAAGAAGCCGAATGGTAATGTTACACTTTTCGCATTTGCAAAAGATGAATCTTTAGCGGAACATACTTCACCTTATGAAGCACTTGTGCAAATTTTGGAAGGAAGTATGGAAATAACACTCGGTGGAGAGCCTCATATTGTTACCGGCGGCGAAAGATTACTTTTGCCTGCAAATGTTTCTCACGGGCTTGTTGCAAAAGAAAACACAAAAATGCTGCTTACAATGATAAAGTAAGATTTCTGTGCAAACACAAAAATGTTTTACTCTAGTTTCTGCGCCAAACAATCTTATTGCCAACACTGATATTGTTCATTTCGCAATATCCGGCATTAACCTCTACAACATATAAAACAGGTTTGGTAGAGGG
>CAZXDS010000008.1:0-17746 GCA_964639525.1 uncultured Melioribacteraceae bacterium
TGTAACACAGATTATTAATCTGTGTTACAGAAATTTTGACTCTGAATCGCTGATAAATAATCTTCTTGTTATGGGTAAGGTGTCGGGGTAGATGGCTTGTCTAATTTCACTATCAATTTCAGAATTTGTTTTAAATGGCTTCGGATGGTTTATAACAATTCCACACAGTATTCCGGATGGTTGTTTGTAAATACAGAACGGGTGATTATTCCCCCTATTCAATTGAGCAGATTTACCCCGCTGATTAGAACCTTGGGCATTTAATCTAACTATAAGCAAAAATAAAAACATAAAAAATATTTTACTTGGATAGATAATCATAATATCTTATGTAATTTTATTTATAGAGAATATTGGAACAATAGGAATACAAAGCAGAATAAATTTACAATATAGAACGATAATGGGTATTACGTTTTCGTGATAACTTAAAACTCACTTTCAGCTTTTATGCTGCGTGTCATTAAATCGTAGGTTACTTTTATAGGATCGCGTTCGTCAAAAAGTATTGAATAAACGGCGTTAGCAATTGGTGTATCTACGTGATATTGTGCTGCAAGTTCATGAACTGATTTACAAGTTTCAACACCTTCTGCAACCATTTCCATTGATTTAAGAATACTTTTAAGTTTTTCCCCTTTCCCCAATTGTTCACCCACAAATCTGTTTCTGCTGTGTTTACTCATGCAAGTAACAATTAAGTCTCCCATTCCTGAAAGTCCGGAAAAAGTTTCAGGACGAGCTCCCATTTCTGTCCCAAGTCTTGAAATTTCTGCAATTCCGCGAGTCATAATTGCAGCTTTCGTATTGTCTCCGAATCCGGCACCATCAATAATGCCGGCGCCAATAGCCATCACGTTTTTAAGAGCTCCGCCAAGTTCCACGCCTCTTAAATCCGTTGAAGAATAAACTCTGAAATAAGCATTATTAAAAGCAGACTGCACAATTTTAGACGTATTTTTATCAAATGAAGCTGAAACAACGGCAGTTGGGACTTTTCTGCTTACTTCTTCAGCGTGGCTTGGTCCGGAAAGCACTGCAATATGTTCATCTCCAATTCCTTCAAATTCTTCTTTAATAATTTTTGAAACTGTTAAAAGAGATTCCCGCTCAATTCCTTTAGCTACACTTACAAAAGTTGTATCACGATAATTTAAGTTTTTAAATTTTTGTAATACACTTCTGACAAATTGTGAAGGAATGGCGATAACAATTAAATGTTGATTTTGGGTTGCTTCTTCCAATGAGTGAGTAATATTGATTTCAGTAGGAATTTTAATTCCAGGAAGGTAAATTTTATTTTCGTGAGTTTTATTCAGTATTCGTGCATCGTGTCGTTTGTATTCCCATAGCGTAACTTCCTGCCCGTTATGGAAAAGAAGAATGGCAAGAGTAGTTCCAAAACTTCCGGCTCCGAGAACAGAAACTCTCATTTTTTAACTGATTTTTTTGCAAACGACATTTTACTTTCTTTTCCTGCTATCAATCTATTTAAGTTCGCTCTGTGTGTATAAAGCACAATTAGAGCAAGTCCGATTACAAATGGTAAAAGCGTGTGGTAACCAATTATATCAACGTTAAAAATATTTTCTCTAACAATCATAAAAATTGGAACAGAAACCGCAGCCGATATTGAACCAAGGGAAACGTATTTAGAAAGACCAACTACAATTGCAAAAACAGCAAGACCGAGAAGCATATCAAGAGTAACAACGGAAATTAAAACTCCTAAACCTGTTGCAATTCCTTTCCCACCTTTAAATCCGGCAAAAATTGTCCAAATATGCCCCATTACAGCAGACACACCGGCAATAATTTGAATAAGAGTAAAATCATCAAATGGTGTTTGATTTGCAAACGGGAAACTCCCAAGATAGAGACGGGAAATTAAAATAACGGCAATTGCACCTTTTAACGCATCCAGTAAAATTACAAGTAATCCATACTTTTTACCAAGCACACGCATAACATTAGTTCCGCCTGCGTTTCCGCTGCCATGACTTTTAATATCAATACCTGCAACTTTTTTGGCAATGATTATACTGTTGGGTATTGAACCAACCAGATAAGATAGTATTACGATTACTAATAAATTTAGCATAACTTGTCCCTTTAATTTCTTAAAGTTATATAAATATTGAGTCTATTTCAAACCATTTTTCTATGTACTTATAATTCTTCTAAATAGTTCCAAATCTTCTTTTGTTGTTACTTTAAAATTTAAATTTGAACCTTTAATAATTTTGACATTATATCCTGCATTTTTTACAAGCATAGATTCATCGGTACCAAGAAAATTTTGTTCATTGGCAATATCAAAAGCTTCCTTTAGAATATAGTATTTAAAAATTTGAGGAGTCTGAACATAAAAAACATTTATGCGATCCAAATAATTATCTATAAACTCATTACCATTTATTAAAGTATCTTTTGCCTTAATTGCCGTAACTATACTATCGGCAGTTTTTGAAGAATTTAAAGCTGTTATCAATAATTCTTTTGAAAGCAAAGGGCGTACTGCATCGTGAACAACCATTGTATCGTTACTAAGTGGTGAAATTGAAGAAAGGGCATTGAAGACAGAGTTTTGTCTTGTATTTCCCCCTTCAATTATTTTTGTTACTTTATTAAAATTAAATGTTTCAACAATATTTTCAAGCAATTCAAAGTATTTTGTCTGTATAGAAATAATAATTTCATCAATTTCATCACACTTTTGAAATGTATCCAAAGTATAAGCAATCAGCGGTTTACTGCTGAAATTAATATATTGTTTTGGTGTTGCACTACCGGCACGGAGACCTAAGCCTCCAGCCGGTATTATTGCATAAGTTTTCATTTTGCATTTAAGTTTATAAAGTTAACATAGCATCGCCATAGCTCAGAAATCGATATTTTTTCCTTAAAGCTTTTTTATAAATTGCCATTGTTGCATCATAACCTGTAAAGGCAGCAGTTAACATTATAAGTGTTGACTCAGGTTGATGAAAGTTTGTAATGAGCTTTGTTGCAATATTAAACTCATAGTCAGGAAAAATAAATTTATCAGTCCAACCGAAACCACTTTTAGAAAATCCTTCGGCAGTTACTGAAGTTTCAAGTGCGCGGGTAGAACTTGTTCCCACAACAAAAATATTTTTCTTCTTCATTTTTGCTTCATTAATCACAGTCGCTGTTTTTTCAGGGACTTCATAATATTCCGAATCCATCCTGTGTTTTGTAAGATCTTCAACTTCAACAGGTCTGAATGTTCCCAATCCGATATGTAAAATTACAGTAACAATTTTAATTCCTTTTTTCTTAATTTTTTTCATAAGTTCAGGCGTAAAATGCAGACCGGCAGTTGGAGCAGCAACTGAACCATCGGCTTTTGCAAATACCGTTTGATAATTATTTTTATCTTCAGGAACAGCATCCCTTTTAATATATGGAGGAAGCGGTGTTTGCCCTATATTTTCAATTGCTTTGTAAATATCTCCTGAGTTTTCATTAAATCGTACTGTTCTTCCGCGTGAAGTCGTGTTATCAATAACTTCACACCAAAGATTATCATTAAAATAAATACGATTACCAATTCTAACTTTTCTAGCCGGATCAACAATAACATCCCAAATATTTTCTTCTCTGTTTAATTCCCTGAGAACAAAGACTTCGATTTTTGCATTTGTTCTTTCTTTTTTACCGAAAAGGCGAGCCTGCATAACTTTTGTTTGATTCACAACCAGCACATCACCTCGGGACATATAGTCAACTATATCAGAAAAATGCTTGTGCTCCATATTTTTTGTTGCTCTATCATAGACTAACAATTTAGCACTATCCCGTGGTTCTACAGGGAATTTAGCAATTGCCGTTCTTGGAATATTGTATTTAAACGCTGATAATTTCATATTTCCTCTTACTTCTTTTTGTAAGCCAAACAATTCTAATTCTCAAAAATCAATTCAGCTTATTAATTATTAAAAATATGAACAAGGAATAACGACTCTTAACTATGGATATTTCTCCAAATATTAAAATCGAAATTCCTTATTCGATAAAATTGAGACATAAAATTTATTTTTTATCTCTTAGTGCTGCTCTTGCAGCCGCGAGTCTTGCAATTGGCACCCGGAAAGGTGAACAACTAACATAGTTCAAACCTGTTCTGTGACAAAACTCAACTGATTCAGGTTCGCCGCCGTGTTCTCCGCAAATTCCTACTTTAAGTTTAGGACGCACCGAACGACCTTTTGTTGTTCCCATTTCAACCAACTGACCAACTCCGTTTTGATCTAAACTTTCAAATGGATCACGAGGAATAATTTCTTTATCCACATACATTGGAAGAAATTTACCTGCATCGTCGCGAGAAAGACCGAATGTTGTTTGTGTTAAGTCGTTTGTTCCGAAGCTAAAGAACTCGGCAACTTCAGCAATTTTATCAGCAGTTAAGGCAGCTCTTGGCAACTCAATCATTGTTCCAACAAGGTAATTAACGCGTTTGCCTTTAGCTTTGAAAACTTTTTCAGCAGTTTCTCTAACAATGGCTGCCTGAAGTTTCAATTCATTTACATGACTGACAAGTGGAATCATAATTTCCGGTTTTACTTTTATTCCTTTTTTAGCAACTGCAACAGCAGCTTCAAATAAAGCCTGTGCCTGCATTTCTGTTATTTCAGGATAACTTATTCCAAGACGGCATCCTCTAAAACCAAGCATTGGATTAAATTCGTGTAATGCTTCAATTTTTTCTTTTATTCTTTTTGCAGGAATATTGATAATTTTTGCAAGTTCATTTATTTCTTTATCGGTATGAGGTAAAAACTCGTGTAATGGCGGATCGAGAGTTCTTACTGTAACAGGACGTCCGTTCATTACTTTGAAAATACCTGTAAAGTCTTTCCTCTGAAGAGGGAGTAGTTTTTTTAATGCCTTTTTTCTTCCGGCAAGATCATCTGCAAGTATCATTTCACGAACTGCATTTATTCTATCGCCTTCAAAAAACATGTGCTCTGTTCTTGTAAGTCCAATTCCTTCAGCACCAAAAGCAATTGCATTGGCAGCTTGATCAGGTTCGTCGGCATTTGTTCTTACTCCCATTGTGCGTGCTTTATCAGCCCAATTCATTAAATCTTTGTATGTTTTATAAACATCAGATTTTTTCGGGTCAAGTTCTTTGGTTACCAAAACTTGAATTACTTCAGAAGGTTTAGTTGCAATTTTTCCGGCAATAACTTCACCGGTTGAACCGTCAATAGAAATGTAATCACCTTCTTTAACAACGATTTTAGAATTTTCAACTGTCATCGTTCCTTTTTTGTAATCAATCTGTAAAGCGCCGCAGCCGGCAACACAAACTTTTCCCATTTGACGAGCAACGAGAGCCGCGTGTGAAGTCATTCCGCCTTTTGCCGTTAATATTCCTTCGGAAGCGCTCATTCCTTTAATGTCTTCCGGTGAAGTTTCGATTCTCACGAGAATTACTTTATCGCCCTTTGTCCCCATTATCTCAGCATCTTCGGCTGTAAATGCAACTTTACCCGAAGCAGCTCCTGGACCGGCATTTAATCCTTTTGCAAGGAATTTACCGCTCTTAATCGAATTAGCTTTTTCTTTTAAGTCGAAAACAGGTCTTAGCAATTGGTTTAACTGTTCAGGTTCAATACGCATTAATGCTTCTTCTTTTGAAATCAATTTTTGGCGAACTTGATCAACGGCAATTTTGATTGCAGCAAAACCTGTTCTTTTACCAACACGGCATTGAAGCATCCAAAGTTTTCCCTGCTGAATTGTAAATTCAACGTCCATCATATCACGATAATGTTTTTCAAGAATGCTGCGAATGTCAATGAGTTCTTTATAAACCTTAGCATTATCATTTTTTAAATTAACAATTGGTAAAGGAGTACGAACACCGGCGACAACGTCTTCGCCTTGTGCATTAAATAAATATTCTCCGTAAAAAACATTTTCACCGGAAGCAGGATCACGTGTAAAAGCAACGCCTGTGCCCGAATCTTCGCCCATGTTTCCGTAAACCATAGATACTACACTTACAGCAGTTCCCCATTCACCGGGAATGTTATTTAGTTTACGATAAACAATTGCTCTGTCATTATTCCACGAACCGAATACTGCTCCAATTGCACCCCAAAGTTGTTCCATTGGATCTTCCGGGAAATCAGAACCGGTTTTTTCCTTAATTTCAACTTTAAATTCCGCAACAAGCTCTTTCAGCATTTCGGCTGTAAGCTCAGTATCTTGAACAACCTTATTTGCCTTTTTCTTTCTTTCAATAATTATTTCAAACGGGTCGCGGTCAAGTTTGTTTTTAGGTTGTAATCCCAGTACAACATCACCATACATTTGAACAAATCTTCTGTAAGAATCATACGCAAATCTTGGGTTATCGGTTTTCTCAATTAAACCGTGAACTGTAACATCATTTAAACCGAGATTAAGAATTGTATCCATCATTCCGGGCATTGATGCGCGAGCACCACTTCTAACAGAAACAAGTAATGGATTTTTTTTATCGCCGAATTTAGCACCCATTACTTTTTCAACTTTTTTAAGAGAATCAAGAGCCTGTTTGTTCAGCTCTTTAGGATAAGAATTTTTGTCTGTATAATATGTACAAACATCAGTAGTAATTGTGAAACCGGCTGGTACGGGTAATCCGATATTTACCATTTCCGCAAGGTTGGCGCCTTTACCACCGAGAAGATTTTTCATTTCCGCTTTTCCATCGGCTTTTTTACCGCCGAAAAAATATACGTATTTTGCTTTCTTTTTTTTAGCCACGAGTTGCCTCCGCTTTTATTAGTTTATGTTTAATTTAATTTTTATTAGAGATTCTATTTAAATAATCTCATAATTCTATTTTCAAATTCATTTTCGTTATCAATTTCCAATTCTATTTTTACAAAGTAAATATCAATGTCGTCAAGTTCTTTTGAAAACTCAGAAAGTTTAACAGCATCCTTTTGAGTTGTTAAAACAGAAAACGAATTTGTGCTGTAAAATTTTTTCCTAATTTTTTCAACTTCTTTTAAATTGTAATCTTTGTGATCAGAAAAAAGAAGTTTATTTGTAAAATCAATTTTATTCATTTCCAGAACGTGCATAAATGAAAATGGTTTTGCTATTCCTGAAACTATTAAACTCCTCTGTCCGTGAAATTCTGCTACGTCAAATCGCTTATTGTTTTTAACATCGTAAACTCCGGTAGCGTTGTATTTACCGAAAAATACTTTTTCATCATTGAAATATTTTTTCAATTTACTATGAATTTTTTTTCTCTCAGTGAACTTTTGATTAACAATAATAATGTCGGCTCTATCAAGTGACTTGAAAGATTCTCTCATTATTCCCGTAGGCAGAGAAAATTGATCCAATTTTCCAATTTTGTTCAAAAACCTTTGGTCAACCATCACAATATCACAATCCCTTTTAATCCAGCGATGCTGAAAAGCATCGTCTAACACAAGTGTATCAATATTTGTCAGGTTAATTAACTGTCTCGCTCCTTTTACTCTATTTTCGCAAGCGGCTGTCGGAATATGTAGTTCCTTGGCAGTAAGATACAATTCATCTCCTGCTGAACTAACATCGCTAATCAATCCGTCTTTATCAGAAACAAGCAGGAATCCTTTGGAATTTCTGCGATAGCCTCGACTTAAAACTCCGACATTTTTCCCTTTGGATTTTAGCAATTTTGAAATGAATAAAACTGCAGGAGTTTTTCCCGAACCGCCGACTGTTAAATTACCAACGGAAATTACTTTTGCATCAACAGTTGTTGATTTGAAAACAGATTTGTCAAAGAACATATTACGCACATGAATTACCGCAGCATAAATAAATGATGCAGGAATTAAAATTATTCTTAAAATTGTCAGCATAACTTTTCAGCTTCGCTATTTAGCAAATTTAATCGCGATTCCTGATTTTTTATAACTTCAGAAGTTTCATCAAATGATAAATTTTCATCAATATAAATCAGCTCGGAATATTTTACAATCACTTTTGAAAAAGGTTTGGGAATTTGAAAATTATCCCAACTATTTAAAACAAACTTTTTCTTAATGTAAACACCGATAAGCACTAACGGAATATTTGTTTTTTTTGCAACAACAACTGCACCTGCTTTCATTTGTTCTTTCGGTCCTGTCGGTCCGTCCGGCGTAATTGCAATTGAATAATTTTGCCGTGCAAGTTCTATCATATTTTCAAGCGATTCCTTTCCGCCTTTATGGCTTGAACCACGGACAACATTATACTTCCACTTGTTTAGTACTGCTGATAAAATGTCTCCGTCATTACTTAAACTAACTAATGCACCAAAGTTTTTTTCCCTGTGCAGAAACCAGGGAACAATCATTTTCCCATGCCAAAATGCAAGAACAAAATTACTCTTGTGCTCATATAATTTTTTTACGGAATCATTATTTAAAATTTCAATTCTTAAAGTTTTACAAAGAACATTAATTATAGTCGGCAGTATTTTTAGTACAGCTAACTTTAATAATTTATTGTTTTCATTACTACTCATATTATAAAAAAGAAAGAATTATATCCGCCGCATTTTCGGCTGAATCTAAATCGCCTAATTTTTCCTTTACTATTTCAAGGTTATTCTTTATTTCTAAAATTCTCTTGTTATTATCAGTAAAATAATTTTCTATTGTTTTGAATAATTTTGTTTCATTCACATCATTTTGAATAAGCTCTTCAACTATTTGTTTTTCCGAAATAATATTAATCATAGCAATATTTTTAATACTAATTAATTTTCGTGCAATGTGATAAGTAAGCGGATTAGTTTTATATACAACTACAAACGGCAACTGGTGAAGCCCTGCTTCCAATGTTGAAGTACCGGATTTTATAATTCCAAATTTGGAATGCCTCATAAAATCGTAACCGTTATCATTAACAATTTTGTAATCGGTTGCATTACTTAAATTTGAATAAAGATTGTTGTTAATATTACTTGCCGATAACACAACGGTTTGGATATTATATTTTTGATTGAGTCTAATTGCCGTTTTTATTGTTTCGGGAAAGATTTTTTCAATTTCCTGAACTCGGCTTCCAGGCAGTAATAATAAAATGTCTTTGCTTTTATCAAGATTATATTTTACAAATAATTCTTCCTTGGATAAATATTTATATTCGTTTAATCTTTTAATCAAAGGATGACCGACAAATTCAGCGGAAACTCCTTGCCTGTTATAAAACTCTTTTTCAAATGGAAAAACGACAAGCATTTTATTCACTCGTTTTTTAATTTTATTTATTCTATGTTTTCCCCAAGCCCAAATTTGCGGTGATATATAGTAAATTACTTTTATTCCAATTCGCTTCAATTTTTTTGCAAAATTAAGATTGAAGCCGGGATAGTCAATTAGCACAACCGTTTTAATGTTATTCTTTTCAATTACAGTCAATAATTTTTTTTGCACATCTTTGATAAAAGGAATATGTTTAACAACTTCCGCAAACCCGAGAAACGCCATATCTTTTATGTGAAATTGAATATTCATTCCTGCCGCAGCCATTTTATCTCCACCGATCCCGAAAATTTTCAAATTCTTTTCCTTTTCAAAAAGATTTTGAATAAGTGCCGAACCGTGTAAATCGCCCGAAATTTCTCCCGCTATTATCATTAAATTATTATTCAATATTTAAGCAACCAATGTTCAAACAAATAAATTTGTACTAATTTGTAATTTTACTTTTTGGAAGTACAATCAATAAAATAATACTACCAATTATTGCCGCGAGAAAAGACCCGCCGAGAATTCCAATTTTTGCAGCATCAAGCAAACTGCTATCCAACGCAAGACCGGAAATAAATAAAGCCATCGTGAAGCCAATTCCCGCAAGAATGCCCCCGCCAATTATTGCACCCCAACTCACATTTTCAGGAAGTTTTGATATCTTGGTTTTTACAGAAATATAACTAAAAAGGGTAATACCAATTGGTTTACCCAACAAAAGACCTGCTATAACGGCAATGGCAATAGGATTTGAAAAATCCTTAAATGAAAAAGCAACACCGGCGTTTGATAAAGCAAAAATCGGCATAATAAAAAATCCTACCCAAGGATGAAGTCCTGTTTCAAATCTTTCAAGCGGCGAAATACTTATTCTTGCAGCTTTCTCAACATCTTTAAGCATTTTGAAACGTTGGGATTTGGAATGCCAACCTTCACCTCTTAAATAACCAAGTGAATTTTGAACGATTTCACCCAATTTATTTTCACTTAAGGGAGGTTTAATTGGCGTTAACAATCCAATGATTACGCCTGCAATTGTTGCGTGAATTCCGGATTTGTAAATAAAATACCAAACTAATGCCGCAATGAATATATATATTATCGAATTCCTAATCCCCGCTTTAATTGAAAGGAGAAAAACCCCAATAAATACTGCAGCATATAGCAAAGAATATAAATCAATGTTTCCTGAATAGCCAATTGCTATAACAAGAATTGCCCCGATATCATCTGCAATTGCAAGAGACAATAAAAATACTCTAAGTCCGTTTGGAATTCGTTTCCCAATTACCGCAATTATTCCAACAACAAATGCAATATCTGTTGCCATCGGAATTCCCCAGCCGTTTACGCCAGGTTGTCCGGTTTGAAAAAACAAATAAATTGCAGCAGGCACCAACATTCCGCCAATTGCTCCAAAAATTGGAAGCGAAGCCTTTTGCCAAGTGTTTAATTCACCAATCACCATTTCGCGTTTAACTTCAAGTCCGACAACAAAGAAAAAGATTGCCATTAATAAATCGTTTATCCAATGGTGTAAAGACATTTTGAGAATAAAACTACCGAATTGAATTCCTACAATTTGCTCCCAAAAGTGATGGAATGATTCGCCGGCAGAAGAATTGGCAATTATTAGAGCAACTATGGCAGAAAGCAAAAGAAAAATTCCACTTGCAGACTCAATATGTAAAAATTTTACTATTGGAGAAATGACTGCATCAATTGGTTGATTTGGTATGTTTGATTTTTCTTTTGACATAGGGTTTTGCAATTAAGCAAATGTTTTTAAAATAAATAATACAATTAGAATTAATGTTACAATTGTGATTGCTTGTAATGTCCTTTTTTCAGATCGTAACCCTGCCTTAAAATTTAATTCCGGCTGCTCTGAATTTTCACTCTTGTAGCTTTTTAAACTTGGAATTAATCGCGGAACATTTTTTACGTATTCTTCATATTCCTTCCCGAATGTTTGGCGAAGATATCCTTCTTCGCCTTTGATAATAACATCATATTGAAAAAGAAAAAATATTAATGCGATAATTTGAAGATAGGGAAACAGCGACCACGACATAATTCCAATGCCGACATATATTAAAATATTACCAAAATACAGCGGATTTCGTAAATATGAAAAAGCTCCGCGCGTAACAAGATAAGTTCCGCCGACAGTTCCGGTTGTGCGAGTTTCACTTCCTGCATAAACAACTCCCCAAAATCTAAAAAGCTCTCCGATTGCTACAATTAAAAATCCGCCGATTAAACTTTCGGCAGTTGCTTTTTGAAAAATTACCATCACTAACAAAAACGGTATCGGCGTATAACTTCTATACTTAAAAATATTTTCAGTAAATTTTCCCATGTTTTATTTTAGTTCCCATCTGCCAACAGCAGATTTTAATTATCAATTGTCAATTGTCAATTACCATCACCCTTGTATGTAAACAGCTTTTCTTTTCAGTTCAGCTTGATGACTTTTCTTAACTTTCTTTTTTGTTCTTAGTTTTTCAATTCCTCTTATCACATCTTTTAATGTCGAAAATGGCGAGTATGAAATTCTATTTTTTTCTAAATATTTCAGTAAGGATTTTTTAGCAAATATGTAATCGCAGTATTGGGCAGGACATGTATCGGAAAAACCGTCACCAATGTAGATTGATATTTCCTCATCGCTGCTGTTGGAAATTACATGATTGCGTTTGCAATTTGCACAGAGTTCGCATTCTTCGTCTCCAAAAGGGAAAGTAGGAATCAGCGTTCCATTTTCAATTGTAACAGAATTGGAAAAAGTCGGCAAATTTTGAAAATTCGTCCGGCTCATTATGCGAGTAATATAATAGTCCAATCCATCACTCAATATTGTGATTTCAAAATTATTTTTGTTGCAATAATCAACGAACTCTTCAAAATAATCGTCAATTTCAAACGCATCAATAAATTTATCAAAATTTTTAATATTTAAATCTTGAACAGTATTGCAAAGCAAAAGCCACACTTCTGATGAAGTAATTTCACCATCTATCCATCTGTGAATAATTTCGTATGCTTTCTTTGAATCGCCGAATTTTAAAAATATTTCTTCGCCAACGTCTCTTTTAGTAATCGTTCCGTCAAAATCAATAAATATTTTAAATTTTATATCGTTCATCTTCGCGCCTAATTTACCGGAAGCTCATCATTAAATTGCACGGCAGCAAGTTTGGAAATCCCTTCTTCCTGCATAGTTACGCCGTACATAATTTCGGCAGCTTCCATTGTTAGTTTGTTGTGCGTTACCAGAACAAACTGAGTATTGCTGCTGAACTCGGAAATTAATTTGGTAAAACGTGCAATATTACTATCATCTAATGGAGCGTCAACTTCATCAAGAATACAAAATGGACTTGGTTTCACAAGGTAAATTGCAAATAAAAGAGCAGTTGCCGTAAGTGTTTTTTCTCCTCCTGAAAGTAATTCAATTGAAGTAGGACGTTTACCCTTTGGCTTTGCCATAATTTGAATTTTAGCTTCGAGGGGATCTTTATCTTCTTCCAATTTTAAGTCGGCTTCGTCATTTTCGTCAAACAAAGTCTGGAATGTTTTTATAAAATTAACTCGAATCTGCTCAAAAGTTTCAAGGAATAAATCTTGTGCTGTTTCGTTAATTTCCGAAATTGTTTGAACTACATCTTTTTCCGATTGAACAAGATCATCACGCTGTTGATGCAAAAAATCCATTCGTTCTTTTTCTTCTTCGAACTCGGCATATGCAAGTAAATTTATTGGTCCCAAATTTTTCAGTTGAGTTTTTAATCTGTGAACTTCTTCTGTTGTTTCTTCAAAGTTAAAATGTTCAAAATCATTATATTCTTTTAATTCAAGTTCAACCGAGTATTCTTCCAATACACGCTCAACAAGATTTTCCAAGCGAATTTTAATCTCGTTTATGTTAATGCCAAGGTTGTAAATTTTGTCTGAAATTTGCTCTCGTTCAACTCTGTATTTCTTCAATTCATTTTCGTAAACGGATGCTTCATTTTTTATTTCATTCAGTTTATTCTCAATTTCGTTCTTCTCATTTATAAATGACTGTCGTTCACCGGAAATTATATCATACTCAATCTCGGTTTCTTCAATAATTGATTTTACGGAAATAATCTCTTCGGAAGTTTTTTCAATATCTGATTTCCGCTTTGCAATTGTTTGTTTAGTAATTTCCTTATTCTGTTCAGCACGGGAAATTGCATTTTGTGAGTTTTGAATTTTACCTTTTGAACGTTCAATTTCCAAAAGCATTTGATTAAGTTTGCTTTGGGCAGAGTTGAATTCTTCTTCTGAAAATTTTACTGCATCTTCTAACAATGTTTCTTCGGCTTTCAGGGTTTCCTTTTTTGCGTTACTAATGGAAATTTCTTTTTCAAGTTCTTCAATTTCGCCGGAAAGTTTGCTTTGCTCAACAGCAAGTTTTTGAATCTCAACTTGAATATTATCAATTTCTTCCGAGGCCTTATCTCGCTCAAATTCAAACTGAGAAAACTGCTTTTCAATATTTGTTAAATCATTCTGTAATAATTTACCCTTCTCCGAAATCACTTTTAAATCAATTGAAGATAAATTATCTTCCGTTGTATTTATTTCTTTTTGAATATCTGAAAGTTTTGTCTCAATTTGCGGAAGTTCATTTTTCAAATTTTCAATTAATTTTTTTCGCCCGAAAAGTGTTTCATCTGATTTGGGAAGAGAACCACCTTCCGCAATTCCGTTAGTTGTAATCATATCTCCATTGAGTGCCGCAAAATTAAACTCAGAAAACTTTGAATGCAGTTCAATTGCATCAAGCAAATTTTCAACAATAACCGTATTAGAGAGTGCTTTTTCAAAGTAAGGTTTCCACTTTCCATCAGATTCAACAAATGCTGCTGCCCAATTTATAAACTTTGGATGTTTTTCAAGTCTTTTTCTTTTTCGTTTTAGCTGAAACACATTTAATCTTTCAATAAACGACAACTTATTGTTTCTCCGGTCATCAAGCAAATAAAATGAGGCTTTACCGAGTTCGTTTTTTTTAAGATAATCAACAGCTGTGTTAAGGTCGGAAATTGTTTCTATTAAAACATTGTTTAATACGGATTTTAACGCCGCCTCGAGAGCAAAACGATATTTATCTTCGGTGTTTCCAACATCTGCAAACAAAGCTTTTTCACCTTCTGTCCAGCCCTCACTTTCAATCAGTGCTTTTGAGCCGTTTGAAATTCCCTCGAGGTTAGTAATTAAAGTTTGAAGGAATTCAATTTTGCTTGTTAAACTATTTAGATAACCTCTCTGCTCTAACTCGTCATCTCGTAATTTGTTCAGCTTCCTTTCCAGATTTTCTTTAAATAAAAGCTGTTCCGCATAAAGCGATTCGGATTCGTCAAATTTTATTTGAGTACTATTTTTTTCAGTTTCGAGGTCTTCCAAAAATCCAACGGTTTTTGCAATTCGATTCGTAAGCTCCTGAATTTTATTGTTGAGACTTTCGCTTCGTTTTCTGCTTGCAGAAAATTGCTGTTGGTAATTATTTAACTTTGTTTCTTTCTGATTAACATCTTTAAAAGTTTCTACAATATTATTGCTAAATGATTTTAATTCTTCGCGTGCGTTTATCAGAGTCGATTTTTTGCTTTCAACTGTATTTGCGAGTTTGTCAACAAGTGTTTCATTTTTTTCAAGTTCTATATTAAATTGAATTAACTTTTCGGAATTATCAGTTATTGAAAATTCAATTTCCTCTATTTGATCGGTTAAATCTTCTAATTCCCGTTCAAATTGTTCAATATTATTTTCAAAGGCTTTCAAACGCTCTTCGGCAACAGAAATATTTTTTTGAGAAGTGTGCAGGTTATTTGTTATTTCAGAAATGCTCTGTAGTTTATCTCTAAGTTCTTTTTCAATTCCATTAATTTTTTCTCTGTAAACAATTAACTCGTTTTCGGTTTTTCTTATACCATCATCAATTTCAACTTTTCTGACGTTGAGAACAGACTTTTCATCCACATATTTTTTTTGACCTAACGTAAATTTTGCAAACTCACGTTCTGAAAGGTCAATATCCTTTTCTCGTAGAATGGACTGCATTTTGTTATGCTTATCAGCTTTTTTTGCCTGCCGTTCTAATGAATTTACCTTCTTATCAACCTCGGAAACAATATCGTTTACGCGGGTTAAATCAGTCTTTACATCTTCAAGTTTTTTGAGTGCAAGTCTTCTTCTTAATTTATATTTATTTACACCGGCAGCTTCTTCAAACATTTTGCGTCTTTCGTCGGTGTTTGTGTTTAAAATTGATTCAACCATTTTTAATTCAATAACGGAATATGCGTTTGTAGCCATTCCGGTATCCATAAAAAGGTTTGTAATATCTTTTAATCTGCACACATTTTTGTTCAGCAAATATTCACTTTCACCGGAACGGAAAATTCTTCTTGTAATAGTAACTTCAGTATAGTCAGTCGGAAGTACATTATCGTCATTTACAATTGTAAGCGATACTTCAGACATTCCCATCGGCTTCTTATCTTTAGTACCGTTAAAAATGACATTTTCCATTTTATCGCTTCTGAGAGTTTTGCTTTTTTGTTCGCCAAGGCACCATCTGATTGCATCAACAATGTTAGTTTTTCCGCATCCATTCGGTCCTACAATCCCTGTAATTCCTTTATTAAATATTATTGTAGTTTTGTTAGCAAAAGATTTAAATCCGAATATTTCAAGTTTAGATAAATACAATTTATTTCCCTTAGTCTATAAAAACTGATATTGCTTAAATGATGAAATTAAGTAGTAGATTGTTGAATCGTTCAGTTGGAAATACAGAATTACAACTCCAAATACTACTATAAAAAGAGAAAACGCATAAAAATATACCGTTGATAAGCGAATGTCGAATATTACATAAACACCTTTCAAAACTCTTTGTCCCAGCCACAATAAATAAACGAAAATGAATATGTAAAGAAAAATATTCCCAACTTCAGCAAGCAGCAAACGATGAAGCACTAATTCCAACGGAAGTAATAATGCCAATGGAAGCAAAGCCCAAACAACAGTAAAAAAAATACTCGTTGTAAGAACGCGAATTTTAATAAAAAGTGAAAATAGCTTTATAACCGCCGTATGAAGAAAAATCAAACCGACCGAAAAAGCAAATAGATAAAAGAATGATTGCAGCGGATGCCACGCGAGATAACTGACTGTTGTTAAAAGCCAATGGCAATTGAAAGAGAGTAATATCTTTTCAAGTAGAATGTTATTTTTTAAATAGGTTAAAAGAATTGTTAAAAGAAGAGAAAACATTCCCGAAAGCGTAAACATGAGAATTGTAGTGTGAATCCCTGATAAAATTCTTAAATCTCGAATATCAGCAAAAAAATTATACGACCGAAGTAATGCGCGAGAAGCATCTTCTCTAAATTTTCTTTTTGAGTTGATTAACATAGCCATTATAATTGAAAGGATAACGGAAATAATAATAAACAAAAATGGCGACCTGTCTTTTTTTGCTCCTATTGGAATTGTGATTTTTTGTTTATTCAGTAGTTTCGACTGAATTAAATTGAAAGAAATTCTGTCTGTTTTCCCTGATTCACCAAGTATCCCGATTCTATACAGATTGTTGCTTGTGTATCCTGTAAAAAGGGAATTAAAATCACCACGGAAATCGAACATGGAATTAATAACAAAACCTGCAATATGGTTGGTTGCGGCAAAGTTTATTACATTTTCAAAATACTTCGCTTGACCTTCAAAGGAAAACTTATTTAAGTAACCGTTTGTATTGCCTTTGTAAGTAGGATATGTAACTTCACTAATAAAAATGTTTTTCTGACCCAAATTTTTTGCAGCGGAAATAAATAAAGATTTTTCGTTTTGAATTGGAGTCGCCAAAAGTTCAATTCCATACAAATCAACATTGTCAATTGGATTCGTAGGAAATTTTAAGAATGAGGCATAAGTGATTTTATTTGATTTGGATTTTAAGTAAGCTCCTAATTCTTTCAAAAATTGCAAATCGCTTTGTTCATTTGGTATGAACGAACTGCCAAGTCCAAAACTTAAAATATTATTAAATTTTTCATAGGCATTAAGCATGGCGGATGTTAGTGCTTTAGCTCTATCAAAATAACTTGGGTTGCTTAAAATTTGTTTGGGAATGGAATTTATTGGGAGTTCAATTTGAGCAAAAAGTCCCAATTGTTCACAAACGTTTAATGCAAAAGAACTCGGCAATTCCTTTGCAAAACGAACAGTGTTAAACCCGGCTTTCTTAATTGTTTTTAAATCCGTAGCTAATCTATCATAGTTTATTAAACCGCCGTTTTCGCCGAAGGAAAAATAATATGTTGTTCCTTTAATTGTAAAAGGGTTACCATTAACAAAAATGCCTTTAGCAGAATACTGAACATCTACAAAACCAATTCGTTTTACTGTTACGTCAAGCAGACGATTATTAACGTAATAAC